>JAFLDI010000002.1 GCA_017302485.1 Burkholderiales bacterium
CGGGATCGATGCCCAGCACGGCCGCGGGCATCAGCTCCAGCAGGTCACGTGCGCCGCCCGAGCCGGCCTCCACCAGTTCTGCCTGCTCGCGCTGCTGCGCCAGCAGCGAGGACATGCGCCGGTTCAGGCTGGCCTGCTCGATGCTGGCGCGTGCCAGGGCCTGGGTCAGGCGGCGGTTCTCGTCAGCCAGCTCCTTCTGGCGGAAGGCCTGGGCCACGTGTTCGCGCAGGCGGTCGTCGTCCCAGGGTTTGGTCAGGAACTTGAAGACGGCGCCCTCGTTGACCGCGTCGATGATGGTCTGCAGGTCGGTGAAGCCCGACAGGGTCATGCGGATGGTGTCCGGCCACAGCTCCTTGGCCCGGCGCAGGAAGTCGACGCCCACCATGCCGGGCATGCGCTGGTCCGAGACGATCACGTCGACCTCGGTGGTGGCCAGCAGCGACAGCGCCTGCTCGCCGCTGGTGGCGGTCAGCAGCTTGTAGCCGTCACGCCGGAACAATCGCCGCAGCGACGACAGGATGTTCTCCTCGTCGTCGACCAGCAGCAGCGTGCGCGAGCGGGTCCGTGTGCCGGCCAGCTCGGCGGGCAGGGCGCGGCGCGTGCGCAGCATCGTCGCCAGGGTGTCGGCGTCCACCGGCGGGCTGAAGAAGTAGCCCTGGATGGCGTCGCAGCCGGCGCTGGCCAGCAGGCGCAGCTGGCCCTCGGTCTCGACGCCTTCGGCGAGCACGCGCACGTTCAGGCCGTGGGCCAGGTTGATGATCGAGCGCACGACCGAGGCCGCCTCGGCAGAGGTGGTGACATCCTGGACGAAGCTGCGGTCGATTTTCAGCACGTCGATCGGCAGTTGCCGCAGGCGGCTGAGGCTGGAAAAGCCGGTGCCGAAGTCATCCAGCGCGATCTCCAGTCCGCTGGCCTGCAGCCCGCCCAGCGTGGCGGCCACGCGCTCGCCATCGTGCAGCAGTGCGCTTTCGGTCAGCTCCAGGCCCATATCCGAGGGCTGCGCGCCGCTGTCGGCCAGCGCACTGCGGATGCTGTGGGCCACGTCGCCCACCTGGAACTGCACCGGCGACAGATTGATCGCGATGCGGGTGGCCGGCACACCAGCCTGGCGCCAGGCCACTGCCTGACGGCAGGCCTCGCGGAGCACCCAGTCGCCGATCGCGGCCACCAGGCCCGAGCGCTCCGCCACCGGCAGGAAGTCGGCGGGCGGGACGCTGCTGCCATCGGCGCGGAACCAGCGCAGCAGGGCCTCGACGCCGCTGATCTCGCCGCCCTGCAGGCTGACCTGTGGTTGGTAGTGCAGGCGGAACTCGCCATGCTCCAGCGCGTGGCGCAACTCGTTCTCCAGCGCCAGTGCACGCAGATTGCGCTCGTCCGCATCCTCGGTGTGGAAGGCGATGGGCGAGGCAGGGTCGGCGTCGGCGCGCGCGGTCTGGGCGGCCTCCAGCACGCGGGCGCCGGCCGGGCCGTCGTCGGGATAGCCGGCCACGCCGACACGGCAACGCGGGTGCACATCGACGCGGCCCAGTCGGACGGGCTGCTGCAGCACCTCGATCACGGCAAGGGCCCGCTCTTCGATGCGCTCGCGCGACAGGCCGACCGGGTGGCGGATCACCAGCGCGAACTCGCTGCTGCCCAGCTGCGCGACGAACTCGTCACGCAGGCGCACGCTGCGCAGGCGGGACGCCAGCGCGCCGGCCAGCGCGTCGGCCGCGCCGAAGCCCATCGAACTGGCCAGTTCGGCGATGCGCGGCACCTCGATCGACAGCACGCTGAAGCCGCGCTGGTCCCAGGAACTGGCGCTGACCGCGATCTCCAGCTTCTGCAGCAGCCAGGCGCGATTGGGCAGGCCGGTGGTCTCGTTGGCATTGGACAGCGCGTGCAGGCGTTCCTCGGCCTCGCGCTGGGCCGTCACATCGTGCAGCACCGCGAATCCCGAGGGACCGTCCGGATCGGTGGCCGCGCGGCGCAGCAGGCCGCGGTGCAGCACCTGCAGGCGCCGGCCGTCGGCAGTGAGCACCGTGTGGCGAAGGTCGAACACCGTGCCCGGCTGGGCGTTGCGCCACAGGTGGGCCAGCAGCCGGCGCTCCGGCGCGGGCACCCAGGCCAGCGCATCCAGTGGCTGGAACGGGCCATCGTCGGGCAGGCCCAGCAGTGTCTGCAGTCCTTCGGACGGCGTCACGAGCCAGTCGGGGCCGCTGACTATGAAGCTGCCGGCCTGGCACAGCGACTCGCACTGGCGCAGCATGTCGGCCAGGGAGGGGTCGGTGTCGGGGCGACTGGACGGCATGGCTTCAGCCCCAGCAGGGTGGCTGGCTGCCCGGGGGCAGCGACTCGGGGCCGTCCACCGGCACCCACATCCTGAACGAGCTGCCGACGCCAGGGGTCGATCGCACCTGGATCGCGCCCGCATGGCGTTGCACGATGGAGAAGGCCAGCGACAGCCCCAGGCCGGTGCCCTTGCCCACTTCCTTGGTGGTGTAGAACGGCTCGAAGATGCGCCGACGCACCTCGTCCGACATGCCGCAGCCGGTGTCGTCCACCTGGATCCATGCCCACCGGTCCTCGGTGCCGCTGGACAGCGTGATCGTGCCGTGGCCGGTGATGGCATGCGAGGCGTTGACGATCAGGTTCATGAAGACCTGATTGAGCTGACCGGCCAGGCAACGCACCGCCGGCAGCGTGCCCAGGCACTTGACCACTTCGGCCTTGTACTTCACCTCGTTGCGGACCACGTTCAGCGTGGACTCGAGGCCGGCATTGAGGTCGGCCTCCTGCCACTCCGACTGGTCGACGCGCGAGAAGTCCTTCAGGTCCTGGACGATCTTCTTGACCCGCGACAGGCCGTCGGCGCTTTCGTCGAGCAACTGCGGCAGGTCCTCGCGCAGGTAGTCGATCTCGATTTCCTCGCGCATCCGGCGCACCGGATCGAGCAGCGGCTCGTCGGGCAACTGGTCGATCGCCGTCTTGCCGGTGTCGACCAGGCGCAGGATGTCGTCGACATACTGGCGCAGGGTGTTGAGGTTGGAGCTGACGAAACCGATGGGGTTGTTGATCTCGTGGGCCACGCCGGCTGCCAGCTGGCCGATCGAGGCCATCTTCTCCGACTGCAGCAGCTGGTTCTGTGCCTCCTCAAGCCGGCGGTTGGTGTCCCGCACGCGCTCGAACTGCTCGCGCAGCTCATCCTGGGCGGCCCGCACCTCGGTGCGGTCCTGCACCATCCACCATGATCCCCACTGGGGGTCGGCAGGATCGGGCATGAAGGCGTTCATCTGCACCCAGATGCGCTCACCATCGACGCGGCGAAGCCACTGCTCCTGGTGCGTGGGGCGTCCCGCCAGCAGCTCCGGTCCGGCCGCCGACAGGAAGGCCTTGAACTCCTGCGGGCCGCCGAAGAGCGACGGCGTGTCCCGGCCGATCGAGCTGCCTTCGGCCATGCCGAACATCTTCTCCATGGCCCGGTTGCAGCGCTCGATGCGGTGCGAGCGCACGTAGCTCACGCCAATGGGTGCGTTGTCGATGAAGGCCGTGAGCGCGGCGGTAGAGGCCTCCAGCTCGACCGTGCGCGCCTCAACCAGCAACTCAAGCTGGTTGCGGTGGCACATCAGCTCCTCCTCGGCCTGCTTGCGGGTCGTGATGTCCTGCATCGAGCCGACCGCCCCGATGATCTCGCCCTCGGCATTGCGCAGCGGTGCGGCCGTGAAGAAGATCCAGCGGCCCAGATCGCCCAGCTGGCCAAAGAAGGCCTCCACCTCGCAGCAGCCCTGCACCAGCTTGGAGGGCTGCGCGGCCTCGCCGTAGCGGGCCATCAGCGCGTCGCCGCTCAGGCCGTCGACCACCAGGTCGGCCATCAGGGGGCGCTCGGTCGGGTAGAAGGCCCGCCAGGTGTCGGTGCGGCCAATCATCTCGTGGGCCGCCTTGCCGGTCAGCGCGGTGCAGGCCGCGTTCCAGTGGGTGACCCGGTGATTCATGTCGATCACGAAGGTCGCCAGCGGCGCGTGATCGACGATCTGGCGCAGCATGTCGCTCAGGGCGAACAGGCTGCTCTGCACATGCAGGATGTCGGAGTGGTCGACGCAGGTGATCAGCACTGTTGGCTGCCCGTCGATGTCCAGACGGCGCTGGGTGATCTCGACATGGCGCTGGCTGGCATCGCGGGTGAGCAGGGTGGCCGCCAGTGCGGGGGGCTCATCACCGCACAGGCACTGCGCGGCGGCCTGGGTCAGTGCCGGGCGGTCCTGCTCGGCGAGTAGACGCTCCAGCGGTCTCTCGCCCAACTCGCTGCCGCTCAGGCCGCTCAGGCGCTGCAGTGCGGGATTGCTGGCAAACAGTGCGCCACCCCGGTGCAGGCCGGCAGGCACGGGCAGGGCGTCCAGCAGACTGCGGGCGAGTGCCTCGCCGGCAAAGGACAGGCAGAGGTCGGTCATGTGGGCGCTGAGGCGGTGGCTGTGGGACGTGCGCTGCGCCGCCGGATCGAGCTGCTGCGCACATGGAGCTTGAGGTGCAGGTTCTCGCGCCGGGCGAACTCCGTGACCTGGCGGATGACCCGGTTGTCGAAATTGAAGCCGGCGGTCAGCAGCACCGAGCCGCTCTTGGACACCAGATCGCGCGACAACACCATGCCGGGCTGCAGGTCCATGGCGTCGATTTCCTCGTCCTTCTGGGCCTCGCGGACTTCATCGTTCAAGGCCTCAATGAAGGCCGCCACCACCCGCGGGTCGTAGCGCTGGCCGCTCAGGCTCTGGACGGTGGCCACAGCGGCCGGCGGCTCGATCGCAGCCTGTCCCAGGTCACCGCTGATCAGCCCGTCGTAATCGCTGATCACGGCAACGATGCGGGCACCGATCTCGATGGCGTCACCGGCCAGACCGTCAGGAAAGCCGCGACCGTCCCAGCGCTCGTGGTGCTGGCGCACCATCAGGGCCACGCCATGCAGCTTGTCCAGCGCCATCAGTGCGGCCTCGCCGTCCAGCGGGTGCTTGCGGTAGATGACCTGTTCGGCGGCGTCGTAGGTCGACACCGGCTTGCTGAACATGCGGTCGGGAAAGCCGATCTTGCCGATGTCGTGCAGCAGCGCGGCCAGGTGGACGTCCTGCAGCGCCCGGCCGGCCAGTCCGAGCCGGACCGCGGTGCGCTGGGCCAGGGCGCCAACGCGGCGCGAGTGACCGGCGATGCGATTGGCACGGGCCTCGAGCAGACTGGTGAAGACCTGCACGGCCAGCATGAACTGCTCGTTGAGCTCTTCATAGGCTGTCTCGAGCATGTCGTTGATCTGGCCGATTTCGGCCGTGCGCGCCTGGACCCGCGCTTCCAGCGTGGCGTTGAGTTCCTTGAGCTCCGCGTTCTGCCGGGCGTTCTCGTTGGCCAGCACCAGGTTGCGCTGCTCCAACGCGCGGCGTGACAGCGCCTCCTTGACCAGCAGGACCAGATCGTTGTCGTCCCAGGGCTTCTGGATGTAGCGGTGCAACTCGCCCCGATTGATCGCGTTGATCGTCGCGTTGATGTCTGCGTAGCCGGTCAGCAGGATGCGCACCGCTTCGGGCGCCATCACGCGCGAGGCCTCCAGGAACTGCGCGCCATCCATGCCAGGCATGCGCATGTCCGAGATGATCAGGTCGACGGGCTCGTCCTTGAGCATCTCCAGCGCATCGGCCCCGCTGGTGGCCTGCAGCAACTGGTAGCCCTGGGGGCGCAGCAGCCGGCGCAGCGCGCTCAGCACCGAGGGCTCGTCGTCAACCAGCAGGACGCTGGGTTGGGGCAGGGGTGTGTCGTCGGTCGATGGCTGCATGGTGAGGATCCGGTGCGGCTCATCGCGGTCATCGGCCGATCCGGCGCGGACTTTAGGGCCACAATGGACGGCATGCGGTCGCCTGGCCGCCTTCCTTCGGCTCCGAACCCGTCGCCATGCCTGTCATCGCCGTTCCCCATCCCCTGGTCCGCCACAAGGTCGGTTTGCTGCGAGAAGCCGACATCTCGACCAAGAAGTTCCGCGAACTCACCGGCGAACTGGCGCGCCTGCTGGCCTACGAGGCCACCGCCGACTTCCCGCTGGCCAAGGTGAGCATCGACTGCTGGAGCGGGCCAGTCGAGGTCGACCAGATCGCCGGCCGCAAGGTCACGGTGGTGCCGATCCTGCGCGCCGGCCTGGGCATGCTCGACGGCGTGCTGGACATGATTCCCAACGCGAAGGTCAGCGTCGTCGGCCTGGCGCGCGACCACGAGACCCTGCAGCCGGTCAACTACTTCGAGAAGTTCGTCGGCCACCTGGACGAGCGCACCGCGCTGATCATCGACCCGATGCTGGCCACGGCGGGCTCGATGATCGCCACGGTCGATCTGCTCAAGCGGCGCGGCTGCAAGGACATCCGTGCGCTGGTGCTGGTGGCCGCGCCCGAGGGGATCGCCGCGCTGGAGAAGGCCCACCCTGAGGTGCGCTGCTGGACGGCGTCGATCGACAGCCACCTCAATGAGCACGGCTACATCATCCCGGGCCTGGGTGACGCTGGCGACAAGATCTTTGGCACCAAGGACGAGGACACCCGATGAGCAAGGCTGCCCCGCTGGCCCTGGCCGCGCTGCTGGCGCTGGCTGGCTGCACCCAGGAGAAGCAGAACCAACTCAAGCGCGAGATCCAGAACTGGACCGGCACCGATGGCGTGCTGGAGATCTACGCCGGCAATCAGGTGGTCAAGCGCTTCCTGAAGATCGACAAGCTCAGCACCGCGCTGGGCACCGACGACAACCTGCCACGCCATTACCGCTTCGGCTATGGTGTGCTGGACGCCAACCTCAATGGCCAGGTCGACGAGGGAGAGAAGCGCGTGTATTTCGAGCTGGGTGACTTCGTGCAGTACGTCTTCTTCGACAACCCGCACTGAACGGCGTCAGACCCAGCCCAGCGCGCCCGCCAACGCACCGGCGGCAATCGGCCACAAGGGGTTGATTCGGGTGCGCCAGACCACCGCCACGGTGCCCAGCAGCAGCAACCAGGCCGTCGGTTGCTGCAGCGTGGGCCGGGCCAGCAGCCAGCCGGTGGCCAGCACCAGACCCAGGGTGACTGGCGCCAGGCCCGCCACGAAGGCCCGCACACCGCGCGTGTCGCGCCGGCGTGACCCCCAGCGCGAGACCACCAGGGTCAACGCGGTGCTGGGCAGCAGCATGCCGGTCGTGGCCGCCAGTGCACCAGCCAGACCGGCCACGTTGTAGCCCACCACGGCGACGAACAGCAGGTTGGGGCCTGGTGCCGCCTGGGCCAGGGCCACCGAGCCGGTGAAGTCGGCGTCGCTGAGCCAGCGGTGCTCGATCACCACATGCCGATGCAACTCGGGAACCGTGGCCACGGCGCCACCGATGGCCAGCAGCGACAGCGTCAGGCAGTGCACGAACAACCAGGCCAGCGTGTCCATCATGGCCCTTTCTCCCTTCGCAGACGCCACCAGGCCAGCACGACGCCCAGCACGCCGACCAGCGGCAGCACACCCACCAGCGGCCAGCGCATCACGCCCACCAGCAGCAGCGTCAGCGCGGTCAGCGGCACCCACAGGCCGCGGCCCAGCGGATTGCGCGCCAGGGTCGGCAGCAGCTTCAGGCCCATGGCGAGGATCAGGCCGGCTGAGACCGCGCCCATGCCCCGCACCGCGCCAACCACCACGGGCTGGTCGGCCAGGCCCTGGTACAGCGCTGCCAGTGCCAGCACCAGCGCCATGGGCACGGCCAGCATGCCGACGACGGCCGCCAGGGCGCCGCGCAGACCGAACCAGCGGTCGCCCGCCATCAGCGACAGATTCACCACGTTCGGGCCGGGCAACACCTGGCCGACCGACAACAGCTCGGCAAACTCCGCAGCGCTGAGCCAGCCCAGGCGGTCGACCAACTCGCGTTGCGCGATCGGCAGCACGCCGCCAAAGCCCATCAGCGACAAGCGCGTGAAGGCCATGAACAGATCCCACAGGCCATGCGGACGGGCACCGGTATCAGACATGTTGCGGATCCCGGGCAATGCGTCGCGAGACCCAGTGGCTGAGCGCGATGGCGCTCAGCATCCAGGCCAGCGCGATCAGGTTCAGGTGCTCGTACAGCGGCCGTTTGGCCGCGGCATGGGCGGCCACCAGTGCGCCCCCGCCAGCGGCCCCCAGGGCCTGGCCCAGGTATATCGCCGAGGTGTTGAGCGCCATCAGTGCTGGCGCCAGCGCCGGGGCGGCCTGGCTCAGGCGGGCCTGCTGGGCCGAGTTGCTGGCAAAGCCGGTGATCGCCCAAGGCAGCAGCACCAGGGTCATGGCCCAGACACTGTCCGCCAGTGGCCAGACGGCCAGGCTCAGGGCCATGCCGGTCAGCGCCCAGCCCACCGCCCGCCCGGCGCCGACGCGGTCGACATGGCGGCTCAACAGCACATTGCCCAGCAGGCCGAAGACGCCGAACCAGAAGAACAGAAAACTGATCTGTGCCGCATCGGCCTGCAGCACCTCCCGGTACAGCGGTGCAAAGTAGGCAAACAAGGTGAACTGGCCCGAGCCGGACAATGCCGTGACCGCCACCATGGCCATCAGCACCGGGTGGGTCAGCAACTCCCGCCATTGGGCCAGGCCCAGGCTGGGCGGTCGCACATCGTCGGGCAATGCCTTCCACACCGCCCAGGCGGACAGGGTCGACAGCAGCGCCACCAGCGCAAAGGCCCAGCGCCAGCCAAAGGTCTCGCCGATGAAGCTGTGCAGCGGCATGCCCAGCACCGAGGCCACCGACCAGCCCAGGAAGACGAAGGTGATCGCCCGTCCGCGACGCTCAGGTGGCGCCATCCAGGCGATGGCCGCTGCGGCCTGCGGGGTGAACACGGCCGCCGCCAGCACAGACAGGGCGCGTACCGGCAGCAGTGCGGCGTAGTCGGGCATCAGGGCGCTGGCGGCATGACCCAGCGCATACCAGGCCAGTGACAGCGCGAGCAGGCGCCGGCGATCCCAGCCAGCGCACAGCGCGGCCAGCAGCGGTGCGCCCAGCGACATGGCCAGCGCGGCCACGGTGATCAACTGTCCGGCCGCAGCCACGCTGACCTGCAACGAACGGGTCAGGTCATTGAGTGAGCCCGCCACCACCATGACACCACAGCCGATGGCGAAGTTGCCGGCCAGCAACGACCAGCTCGCACGGCGCAGCGATGCGCCCCTCACCGAAGAACCTTCAGGGCCTCTGGGTTGACGATGTTGGTCGGCGTGCCCCTGACAAAATTGACGACGTTGTCGAAGGCAGCGCCGAAGTACAGCTCGTAGCTGTCCTGCTCCACATAGCCTATGTGGGGCGTGCAGATCGCATTTTCCAGGCGCAGCAGCGGGTGGCCCTGCAGGATGGGCTCGGTCTCGAAGACGTCGACAGCGGCCATGCCCGGGCGGCCGCGGTTGAGCGCTGCCACCAGGGCGCTGTCTTCCACCAGCTCGGCGCGCGAGGTGTTGACGAACAGGCTGGTCGGCTTCATGCGTGCCAGGTCGGCACCGGTGACCAGGTGCCGGGTGGTGTCGGCCAGACGCAGATGCACGCTCAGCACATCGGACTGCTCAAAGAGCTCCTCCCGGGTCTCGAACACCCCATGACCATCGTCGCGGGCGCGCTGCCGGCTCTCGCCGCTGGCCCAGACCCGCACCTCCATGCCGAAGGCCCGGCCATAGCCGGCCACCAGTGCGCCGATCTTGCCGTAGCCCCAGACGCCCAGGACCTTGCCCTTGAGCAGCATGCCCAGACCGAAGTTGGGTGGCATCGACTGCGACTTCAGGCCAGCCTGTTGCCAGGCACCGTGCTTGAGGTTGCCGATGTATTGCGGCAGGCGCCGCATCGCCGCCATGATCAATGCCCAGGTCAACTCGGCAGGCGCGTGCGGCGAGCCGACGCCCTCGGCCACGGCGATGCCCAGGCGCGTACAGGCGGCCACGTCGATGTGCGATCCGATGCGCCCGGTCTGGGCAATCAGGCGCAGTCGCGGCAGCTTCTCAAGCAACTGGCGGTTGAAGGTGGTGCGCTCGCGGATGGCGACCAGGACTTCGGCATCGCGCAGCCTCACCGACAACTGGCCCAGGCCTTTGACGGTGTTGGTGAACACCTTGGCCTGCAGGTCATTCAGCTTGGACGCGCAGCGCAGCTTGCGCACCGCGTCCTGATAGTCGTCAAGGATGATGATGTTCACGTCCCCGATTGTGCACCGGGGAGGCGGCTCGGGCCCTCAGCCCAGGGGCATCTGCCGCGTGTTGCGCGCAGCGTCCAGTCGAGGCACGGGCAAGCCGCCCAGCGGCATGCCAGGCATCAGGTGGGCGCTGCCGAAGGCCTGTGGAAACACGCTGTCGATGGCCCGATACAGCTCGGCGCGCAGGGCCAGGGCCTCGGGGGCGTTGCCGGACTGCGCGGCCAGGACCGGGCCGCGCAGCAGCCACAAATCCATCGGGTCAGTGGCCAGGCGGACCTTTTCCTGCAGCCACTGGCCCTTGCGGTCCTGCAGCGGCTCGACCGCGCGCATGAACGTCGATTTCAGGTCGACGAAGGCCCGTCGGGCAGCCATGCGGGCCAGGCGGTCGCCGGGCAGGCCCGCCAGCGCGGCGGCCACCAGGTGGGCATCCGGGGTCGGGTCAGGCAGCGTGGTCGTGTCCATGGCTCGCGGCGGTCCGAGGAGGGAGGGTCCGGGTGTCGACAGGGAAGTGGCGGTTCACGGCGACCAGTCGGCGCTCGGCCTCGCGCTGGTCCAGGTGGCGGGCGATCAGCCCATACAACTCGGCGCGCAGATGCCACAGTTCGCGCAGTGAGCGGGCGTGGGCGGCTCGCTGGCGCAGGTCCTGGGCATCGCGGGTCAGCAGGCCGTTGAGGGCCGTGCAGAAGTCCTGCCGGGCCGAATTGAGCTTGGGGCCGGGATGGACGGCGGGGGCCGACTCCTCCCGCAGCCAATGCCACAGAGATTGCCAGACCGAATCGGCCTGTCCCCAGCGTGCCGGGGGGCGGACCTCCATCCGTGCCAGCGTGCTGGACGGCTCGGCGGCAGGACGCCAGCCCATCAGGCGGGCCAGCCAACGGCCTGCGGGCGCGGGTGGGGAGGAGGTACGGCGAAACATGGGCTCATCGTGACAGCCCGATGCCGCCGCGATGGCCGGAAAAGCCAGACCGGCAGCGGCCAGTTCAATCCGTCGTCACATGGAGGGTCCGACCCGGCCGCGGCCTGGCCGGGAAGGGCTCACAGGCCGTGGCGTTCGCACTGCGGGCTGACCAGGCAGCGATTGCATTGCGGCGCCCGCGCCGTGCAGACATAGCGTCCATGCAGGATCAACCAGTGGTGGGCGTCCACCCGGTAGGCCATGGGCACCCGGGCCAGCAGGCGGTGCTCGACGGCCAGCGGATCCTTGCCCGGTGCCAGCCCGGTGCGATTGGACACCCTGAAGATATGGGTGTCGACCGCCATGGTCGGCTCGCCGAACGCCACGTTGAGCACCACATTGGCGGTCTTGCGGCCGACGCCGGGCAGGGACTCAAGGGCTTCGCGGCTGCGCGGCACCTGTCCGCCATGCTGCTCGACCAGGATGCGGCAGGTGGCGATCAGGTTCTTCGCCTTGGTGCGGAACAGGCCGATCGTCCTGATGTGCTGCTCGACCTGCTCGACGCCCAGCGCGAGCATCTTCTGCGGCGTCGGTGCGCGGGCGAAGAGGGCGCGCGTGGCCTTGTTGACGCTGACGTCCGTCGCCTGCGCCGACAGCAGTACCGCGGCGAGCAGCTCGAAGACGTTGGTGAAGGCGAGTTCGGTCTCGGGGTGCGGGTTGGCGCGCTGCAGCGTGGCGAAGAAGGTCTCGACCTGATCGGGCGTCATCATCGGCGGGCAGCGGTGAGCAGGGGATGGAGTTGCACCAGCAGGATGCTGGCCAGGATGGTGGCACAGCCGGCCAGACCCGCCGGACCCAGCCGGTCGCCCATCAGCCAGGCACCGAAGAGGGCGGCGAACAGGGTCTCGGAGGACAGCAGGATGGCCGCATCGGCCGGTGGCGCGTGGCGCTGGCCGATCACCTGCAGCGTGTAGGCCACGCCCACCGACAGGATGCCGGTGTAGGCGATGGCACCGCCGGCGATGCGGATGCCGTCCCAGCTCAGCGGCTCCAGCGCCAGACCCAGCACGCTGGCGGCCACGCCGCAGACCAGGAACTGTGTGCAGGCCAGCAGGTAGGCTCCCTGCATGCGGTTGGCGACCCGGCCCACCCACAGCACATGGAAGGCCCAGGGCAGGCTGCTGGCGATGACCCAGGCGTCGCCGCTGCCGATCTCCATCGTTGCCAGCGAGCCTCCTCCGGCCAGCAGCCAGGTGCCGGCCAGGCAGCCCAGCGCCGCCGGCCAGACGGTCCAGTCCGGGCTCTCGCGGTGGACCAGCCAGGCGATCAGCGGCACCAGCGGCACGTACAGAGCCGTCAGGAAGCCGGCATGGGTGACCGTGGTGGCGGTCAGGCCGATCTGCTGCATCACCACGCCGGCCGTCAGCAGCGCGCCCAACAGGCCCACGTGGCGCCACTCGCGCACACCCGGTGGGCGACCGCCAGCGCTCAGCCGGCGCCACTCGAGCCAGGCCAGCGGCGCCACCACTGCGGCTCCCAGCAGGAAGCGCAGGCCGGTGAAGGCCAGCGGGCCAACGCCTTCCATGCCTTGCACCTGACCGACAAAGGCCGAGCCCCAGATCACCGCGGCCAGCAGCATCAGGCCGTTGGCCTGCCAGCGGCCCATCAGCCGCCCCCCTGCTGCCGAGCCTTGGCGCGTGCCATCGCGGCCTCGATCACGGCGCGCTTTCGCGCCAGGACCTCAGGGTCGGTGTGCAGCGACTGGTTCTCAAGGTCGGCCAGCTTGTGGGCGGCCTTGGCGGCCAGCCGGGCGTCATTGTCCTTCTTGTCGCGCTCGACGCGGAACTGGTGAAAGGCGTAACGCCGGCGGGCCTCGTCTGCCTGCGCGGGGCTCCAGGCGTCCCAGCCGGTGCGTGGCGTGGTGACCGGCTCCATGGCGATGCAGTCGACCGGGCAGGCGGGCACGCAGAGCTCACAGCCCGTGCAGTCGGCTTCGACAACCGTGTGCATGCGCTTGGACGCACCGACGATGCAGTCGACCGGGCAGGCCTTGATGCACAGCGTGCAGCCGATGCACCAGGCCTCGTCGATCACTGCCACGGCGCGTGGCCGCTCTGGTCCGTGCGCGGTGTTCAGCGGGATCACTGGCCGTCCCGTCACCTCGGACAAACGACCGATGCCCTGCACGCCACCGGGCGGACATTGGTTGATCAGTGCCTCGCCAGCGGCAATGGCGTGCGCATAGGTGGCGCAGTCGCGGTAGCCACAGCGGGTGCATTGGGTCTGAGGCAGCACGGCATCGATGCGCAGGGCCAGGGCCTGGCCAGCGGTGTCGAGCGGGGGCAACTGCTCCCGGCCCAGGGGCGCGGGGGGCAGGCCGGAAACAGGCGGGGCCGCGTCAGGCGCGGCCCCGTGGGGGTCTGGCAGGTTCACGGGCGTGATTATCCTGCGGCTCGCAGGCGCCCGCGCTGGACAGCACTCAGGCGCGCGCGGTCTTGCGGGCAGCCTTTCGGGCCGGCTTGGTGGCGGAGGGCGCAGCCGGCTTCACGGGCGCCTTCAGCGCAGCCTTCACAGACTTGGCAGACGGCTTTGTCGCCGCCTTCACGGCCTGGGTCGACGGCTTGGGTGCCGCCACCACTGGCGCAGCGGACCTGGCCGGCACGCGGCCCGGCAGATCGAGCTTGTTGGCGTCCTGGTTGAAGCGCTTGATGAAGGCACGGACCTCGGGGTAGACCATCTCACGCCAGCGCCGGCCAGAGAAGATGCCGTAGTGGCCGGCACCCATCACGTCATAGTGGAACTGGCGGTCCTTGGGAATGCCCGTGCACAACTCATGTGCGGCCTTGGTCTGGCCGGCGCCGGAGATGTCGTCGAGTTCACCCTCCACGGTCAGCAGCGCGGTGGTGCTGATGTCGGCCGGCTGGACCGTCGTGCCCTTCACCACCCAGGTGCCGTTGACCAGCGCGAAGTCCTGGAAGACGGTCTGGATGGTCTCCAGGTAGTACTCGGCCGGCATGTCCAGCACGGCGTTGTACTCGTCATAGAACTGGCGGTGCGATTCGACCGAGTCATCGTCGCCACGGACCAGGTCCAGGAAGTAGTCATAGTGGGAATTCAGGTGGCGGTCGGGGTTCATCGCCACGAAACCGGTGTGCTGCAGGAAGCCCGGGTAGACCGCGCGGCCGGCCCCCGGGAAATTCGGCGGCACGCGGTAGATGACGTTGTTCTCGAACCAGGAATGGCTCTTGTTCATCGCCAGGTTGTTGACCGCGGTGGGTGACTTGCGGGCGTCGATCGGGCCGCCCATCATCGTCATCGTGCGCGGCGTGGCTTCGCCATGGGTGGCCATCAGCGACACCGCCGCCAGCACCGGCACGGTGGGCTGGCAGACCGAGATCACATTGACCTCGGGGCCGATGTGGCGGATGAACTCCTGCACATAGGCCACATAGTCGTTCAGGTGGAAAGGGCCCACTTCGGTGGGCACCATGCGCGCATCGGTCCAGTCGGTGATGAAGACCTTGTGGTCCTGCAGCAGGCTGCGCACCGTGTCGCGCAGCAAGGTGGAGTGGTGACCCGACAGCGGCGCCACCACCAGCACCAGCGGGTGCTGCTTCATGTCGGCCAGTGCGGTCGGATCGTCGGTGAAGCGCTTGAAGCGGATCAGGCGGCAGAAGGGCTTCTCGATCACCACCTGCTCCTGCACCGCCACGTCAACGCCGTCCACCTGGACCGACTTGATGCCGAACTCGGGCTTCTCGTACTCCTTGGCGAGCCGGTGCATCAGGTCCAGGCCCGCCGCCACGCGCTGGGCCATCGGCGTGTGGGTGAAGGGTGACAGCGGGTGGCTGTACAGCTTGGCCGAGGCGCTGGCGAACTCGGAAAACGGCGCCATCAGGGCGCGCTGGGTTTCGTAGAGCTGGTACAGCATCGGGTGATCTCCGGACGGGCTTGAGAAGTGTCAAGACAGGCGCACATGATGCACCAGACTTGCTGAGACGACGCTGACGCGTCAGGGCTCATTGTGCACTGCAGCATGATTAAAGGCCATATGCATTTCTACGCACCCGACCATCCTGGACCGGTTGGGCGCGGGCTGATCGCGTCATCAGGCCTGATGGGCCCCCCCTTTCGGGTCGATGGCACGGCCTGGTGGAGGAATTGACCCTCGGCAGGCCCGCAATTCCAAGGCTGGTGCCGGGCCTGTCGGCGTGATGATCGCGCCCAGGGCCAACGGGTGCCCGCAGATCGATCGCCCACGGGCAAGGAGACAGGATGTGAAATGGCAATGGATCGGCGCGTGGGGCCCGCTCACATCGCGCGGCAAAATGGCCGCCATCATCCGGGGGGCGATCCCACTGAACACGCCAGTGAACCCGCTGAGCCTGCTCGGGCGCACGCTCGGCCGATTCCTGGCCCGTATTCGTGAACTGGTGCTGATCGCGCGCGGCGGCAGCATCCGTACCGCGATCAACGCGGCCCACCTGAAGAAGCAGGTCGATCTGAGTGCCCAGCGCGCCGGACAGCAGCGCGAGGATGCCCAGGCGCTGTCCGTGTCCGCCCAGCGGGTCACCGAGCTGTCCGGCTTGGTGGAGGGTGGTGCGCAGGAGATTGCGGACATGTCCAGTCGCAACCTCGATGCCGCCAGCCAGTCGATGGAAGAACTCGAGCGCGTTCGGGCACGCATGACCGAGATCGAGGCGACCGTGGCGACCTTTGCCGGAACCGTTCGCGAGCTGGCCGAAGGCGCCAAGGCGATCGAGAGCATCGGGGGGGTGATTCAGGGCATTGCGATGCAGACGAATCTGCTGGCCCTCAATGCGGCGATCGAGGCCGCCCGCGCCGGCGAGGCCGGACGCGGCTTCTCGGTGGTGGCGCAGGAGGTCCGCGGCCTGGCCGCCCGGGTGAACGCCGAGACGCGGGAAATCAGCGAGCGCAGCTCCCGCATGATTCACCTGGTGGAGTCCACGACCGCCGGTACCCGCCAGATCCGCGAAGGGGTGGAGCTCTCGGTGGGGCAGGTGGGCAGCACGGCTGACCGCTTCGGTCAGTTCATGCGGGACTTTCGCGCCATGACCGGCACAGTCGAGCAGATCGCCGGATCGATCCAGGACCTGGCGGTGGTGAACCGCGAGATGAACCAGCGCATCGAGGCCGTGGCCGGCTCTGCCGACCAGGTTCACCGGCTGATGGACGACGCAGCGCACCGGGTCGATGAACTGCGCCTGGGCACCGAGGACATGCAGGGCGTGCTGGCCGAGTTCCGTACCGGAGGCACCACGTTCGATGAGCTGGTGACCGCCACCACCCGACTGCGGCGCGAGGTGAGCGCGGTGCTGCAGCGCCAGGCGGCGCAGGGTCTGGACATCTTCGACAGCCGCTACCAGCGCATCGAGGGTTCCAACCCACCTCGCTTTCACACCAGCTACGACGAGGCCGTGGAGGCGCCGCTGCAGCAACTCTTCGATGGCGTGCTTGGCTCACTCGACGGCTGTGTCTATGCACTGGCGGTGGACGAACGCGGCTACGCGCCGGCCCACAACAAGGTGTTCTCCCAGCCGCCCACCGGTGATCCGGCCCAGGACCTGCTGCGCAGCCGCCACAAGCGCATCTTCGACGACCCCGTCGGCCAGAAGCTGGCGGCCAACCAGAAGCCTTTCCTGTTCCAGACCTACCTGCGCGACACCGGTGAGGTGATCAACGACATGTCGATGCCGATCTTCATTGGCGGCCGGCACTGGGGCGCGGTGCGCGTGGGCTTCGACAGCAGCCGTCTTTCCTGAGCCGCGCGGCATCCATGAAAAAGGCCCCGCATGGCGGGGCCTTGTCTCGCCAGGGCGCGCAGGCTCAGAGCACCTTGGCGATCGACTCGGCCACGTAGCCGATGTTCTTGTCGTTCAGTGCCGCCACGCAGATGCGGCCCGAGTCGACACCATAGACGCCGAACTCACCGCGCAGCCGCTCCATCTGGGCCTTGCTCAGGCCCGAGTAGCTGAACATGCCGCGCTGGCCGGCGATGAAGGACATGTCCTGCTGGACGCCCGCGGCCTTGAGCTTCTCGACCAGGGCCACGCGCATCGCCTTGATGCGGTTGCGCATGGCGGCCAGCTCCTGCTCCCACTGGGCGCGCAGCGCCGGCGTGGTCAGCACCGTGGCGACGACCTGGGCGCCGTGGGTGGGCGGGTTGGAGTAGTTGGTGCGGATGACGATCTTCAGCTGGCTCAGCACCTTGGCCTGTTCCTCCTTGCTGGCACAGACCACGCTCAGCGCGCCGACGCGTTCACCGTAGAGCGAAAAGCTCTTGGAGAACGAGGTGGACACGAAGAAGTCGATGCCGGCATCGGCGAACTGCTGGATCACCGCGCCGTCCTCTTTGATGCCATCACCGAAGCCCTGGTAGGCCATGTCGAGGAAGGCCACCAGGCCCTGGGCCTTGACCACCTCGACCACCTGGGCCCACTGGGCCGGCGTGATGTCGTAGCCGGTGGGGTTGTGGCAGCAGGCGTGCAGCACGACCACGGTGCCGGCCGGCGAGCCCTTCAGGCAGGCCAGCATGGCGTCGAAGTTCACGCCGCGCTTGTCGGCGTCGTAGTACGGGTAGGTGTCGACACTGAAGCCGGCGTTGGTGAACAGCGCGCGGTGGTTTTCCCAGGACGGGTCGCTGATCAGCACCTTGGCGGCCGGGTTGACCTTCTTCAGGAAATCGGCGCCGACCTTCAGCCCGCCGGTGCCGCCCAGCGCCTGAACGGTGGCCACGCGGCCGGCGGCCAGCAGCGGGCTGGCTTCGCCGAAGACCAGGCCCTGCACCGCCTTGTCGTAGGCGGCGATGCCATCGATCGGCAGGTAGCCGCGGGCGCGGGCGGCTTCAATCAGCTGCTGCTCGGCGGCCTTGACGCAGGCCAGCAGCGGCAGTTTGCCGTTCTCGTCGGTGTAGACCCCGACGCCGAGGTTGACCTTGGCCGGATTGGCGTCGGCGTTGAATTGTTCGTTCAGACCCAGGATCGGGTCGCGCGGGGCCATTTCGACGGCGGCGAAGAGCGACATGCGTTGCCTCTGAAGGTGCGGGAGCGGGCGGGCGACAGCGGCCCCGGCATCGAGCGGCCGGATGCGCTACGCTGTCAGGTTGGCTCGGGGCCGGCAGGCCCTGGAGCTGAGACATTTTATCCGCAGCCCCGGGAATACCCCCATGACCGATGTGCACGAGGTGGATGCGCCGGCCGAAGGCCAGTTCGTCAGCTTCCCCGATTCACCGTTCCAGCTGTTCCAGCCTTACCCGCCAGCGGGCGACCAGCCCACGGCGATCGACCAGCTGGTGGAAGGCGTGCAGGACGGCCTGGCCTGGCAGACGCTGCTGGGCGTCACCGGCTCGGGCAAGACCTTCACGATGGCCAACGTGATCGCCCGGCTGGGTCGCCCGGCCATTGTCTTCGCGCCCAACAAGACACTGGCGGCGCAGCTGTACGCCGAGTTCCGCGAGTTTTTCCCGAAGAACGCGGTGGAGTACTTCGTCAGCTACTACGACTACTACCAGCCCGAGGCCTACGTGCCGCAGCGAGACCTGTTCATCGAGAAGGACAGCGCGATCAACGAGCACATCGAGCAGATGCGGCTGTCGGCCACCAAGAGCGTGCTGGAGCGGCGCGACACCATCGTTGTGGCGTCGGTCAGCGCGATCTACGGCATTGGCAAGCCGGAGGACTACACCCAGATGCGTTTCATCGCGCGGGTGGGCGACAAGATCGGCCAGCGCGACGCGATCGCGCAGCTGGTGCGCATGCAGTACACCCGCAACGATGTCGACTTCTCGCGCGGCAGCTTCCGGGTGCGTGGCGACACGATCGATGTGTTTCCTGCCGAGCACTCAGAGCTGGCCGTGCGGCTCGAATTGTTCGATGACGAGATCGAGTCGCTGAGCCTGCTGGACCCGCTGACCGGGCGGGTGCGGCAGAAGATCCCGCGCTTCGTGATCTACCCCTCCAGCCACTATGTGACGCCCCGCGAGCAGGTGCTGGCGGCCATCGACGGCATCAAGGCCGAGCTGCGCGAGCGCGTAGACTTCTTTGTCAAGGAAGGCAAGCTGGTCGAGGCGCAGCGCATCGAGCAGCGCACCCGTTTCGATCTGGAGATGCTGCAGGAGGTGGGCCACTGCAAGGGCATCGAGAACTACACCCGCCACCTCAGCGGCGCCAAGCCCGGCGACCCGCCGCCCACCATGGTGGACTACATGCCCAAGGACGCGCTGATGTTCCTGGACGAGAGCCATGTGCTGATCGGCCAGTTCGGAGGCATGTACAACGGCGACCGGGCGCGAAAGAGCACGCTGGTGGAGTACGGCTTTCGGCTGCCCAGCGCGATGGACAATCGGCCGCTGAAGTTCGACGAGTTCGAGCAACGCATGCGCCAGTGCATCTTCGTCTCGGCCACGCCCGCTGACTACGAGAAGACCCACGCCGGACAGGTGGTCGAGCAGGTGGTGCGCCCCACTGGCCTGGTCGACCCGGTGGTGGAGGTGCGGGCGGCCAGCACCCAGGTGGACGACCTGCTGCAGGAAATCCGAACCACCACCGACAATGGCGAGCGGGTGCTGGTGACCACGCTGACCAAGCGCATGGCCGAGCAGCTGACCGACTACCTGACCGAGAACGGCGTCAAGGTGCGCTACCTGCACTCGGATGTCGACACCGTGGAGCGGGTCGAGATCCTGCGCGACCTGCGCCTGGGCCACTTCGATGTGCTGGTGGGCATCAACCTGCTGCGCGAGGGCCTGGACATCCCCGAGGTCTCGCTGGTGGCCATCCTGGATGCCGACAAGGAAGGCTTCCTGCGCGCCGAGCGCAGCCTGATCCAGACCATCGGTCGGGCGGCGCGCAATGTCAATGGCCGCGCCATCCTGTACGCCGACCGCATCACCGACTCGATGCGCCGGGCGATTGACGAGACCGAGCGCCGCCGTGCCAGGCAGCAGGCCTTCAATGCCGAGCACGGCATCGTGCCACGGGGCATCCGCAAGCAGGTGCGCGACCTGATCGATGGCGCGGTGGCCGACAAGTCGGGCGCGGACGACCTGCGTCTGGCGCAACAGGCCGCGGAGATCGAGGGCCTCAGCGAGAAGGACCTGGGCAAGCGCATGAAGGCCCTGGAGAAGCAGATGCTCGAACATGCGCGCAACCTGGAGTTCGAGAAGGCTGCACGCATCCGCGACCAATTGGCCCTGCTGCGCGAGCAGGCCTGGGGTGCGGGGGGCGGTCACGACGCCCAAGTGGTCCCGCTGGTGGCCCAGGGCGGTGCACGATGAGCGGCCCGCTGCGCGTGCTGATGGTCTGCACCGGCAACATCTGCCGCTCGCCCACGGCCGAGGGTGTGCTGCGCCATCTGGCGCTGCAGGATGAACGGCGGCTGAGGCTGGAGGTGGATTCGGCCGGCACCACCGCATACCACGTGGGCGAGCCGCCGGACCGGCGAAGCCAGGCCCATGCGCTACGGCGCGGCTACGACCTGTCGGCCCAGCGTGCCCGGCAGGTGGAAGAGGCCGATTTCCGGCGTTTCGACTGGATCCTGGCCATGGACCGAGGCCATTTGCTGGAACTTCGCGACCGGGCGCCGGTGCTGGTGCACGACCGCATCCGGCTGCTGTTGGACTTTGCCCCGGGGCTGGCAGGGCGCGACGTGCCCGACCCGTACTACGGCGGCGCTGCGGGCTTTGAGCAGGTGCTGGACCTGGTGGAGGAGGGGTGTCGGGGCTTCCTGGCCGAGATGGCTCGGCGCTGACATGCAACGTTCAGGGAACTTTCTGGCGTCAATCTCGACAAAAAGACTCGGGTTCCTCTATAATTGACCAAATCACTCGGATTCATCGGGCGGCAGCGCCCGGGAGCCGGGCCGACTGGAGATTGACATGCGACTGACCACCAAAGGCCGCTTTGCGGTGACTGCCATGATCGACTTGGCGCTGCGCTCAAGCAATGGGCCTGTGGCCCTGGCGGCGATCAGCCAGCGCCAGCAGATTTCGCTGTCCTACCTGGAGCAGCTGTTCGGCAAGCTGCGCCGCCACGAGCTGGTGGAGAGCACCCGTGGTCCTGGCGGCGGCTATTCGCTCGGCCGCAAGTCCGACGAGATCAGCGTGGCCGACATCATCGTCGCGGTCGACGAGGCGCTGGACGCCACCGGCTGCGGCGGCAAGGAGAACTGCCAGGGCGACGATTCGGGCCGCTGCATGACGCATGAGCTGTGGACCAATCTGAACGCCAAGATGATCGAGTACCTGGATTCCATCAGCCTGAAGAAGCTGGTCGACGACCAGTTGGCCAAGGGCGTCTCGATCGAGGAGGCACCGATCAAGAGGGCCATCAGCAGCACGCCGGTGGTCAAGCCGATCAAGGTGACCGCGCCGAATTCGGTGTTCGCCCTCGGCAACGCCTTTTCCAAGTAAGACCGCTCCCCTTGACTGGCGTCGGCCACCCGGCCGACGCGGTGCCTTGCCATGGACATGACCCCACATTTCCCGATCTATCTGGACTACGGCGCGACCACGCCGGTCGACCCGCGCGTCGTCGACGCGATGATTCCCTGGTTGCGCGAGCATTTCGGCAACCCGGCCTCGCGCTCCCATGCCTGGGGGTGGGAGGCAGAGGAGGCCGTGGAGACGGCGCGCGGCCAAGTCGCCGAGCTGATCGGTGCCGATCCGCGCGAGATCGTCTGGACCAGCGGCGCCACCGAGTCGAACAACCTGGCGATCAAGGGTGCGGCGCACTTCTATGGCGCCACCAAGGGCAAGCACCTCATCACCGTCAAGACCGAGCACAAGGCGGTGCTGGATACCGTGCGCGAGCTGGAGCGCCAGGGCTTCGAGGCCACCTACCTGGAGGTGCAGCCCGACGGCCTGCTGGATCTGGCCGCATTCAAGGCGGCGATCCGTCCCGACACGGTGCTGGCTTCAGTGATGCTGGTCAACAACGAGATCGGTGTGATCCAGGACATCCCGGCGATCGGCGCGATTTGCCGCGAGCAGGGTGTGTTGCTGCATGTGGATGCCGCCCAGGCCACGGGCAAGGTCGAGATCGACGTCAAGTCGCTCCCTGTCGACCTGATGAGCCTGGCTTCACACAAGACCTACGGCCCCAAGGGCATCGGTGCGCTGTATGTGCGCCGCAAGCCGCGGGTGCGGCTGGAGGCGCAGATGCATGGTGGCGGACACGAGCGCGGCCTGCGCTCGGGCACACTGCCTACGCACCAGATCGTCGGCATGGGCGAGGCCTTCCGCATTGCCCGCGAGGAGATGGCCAGCGAACACGCGCGCGTCCAGGCCCTGCATGAGCGTCTGGTCAAGGGCCTGTCCGGGATCGAGCAGACCTTCATCAACGGCCACCTGACCCAGCGGGTGCCGCACAACTTGAACATCTCGTTCAATTTCGTCGAGGGCGAATCGCTGATCATGGGCGTCAAGGGTCTGGCGGTGTCCTCGGGCTCGGCCTGCACCTCGGCCAGCCTGGAACCCAGCTATGTGCTGCGCGCGCTGGGTCGCTCTGACGAACTGGCGCACAGCAGCCTGCGCATGACGATCGGTCGCTTCACCACCGAGGAAGAGATCGACTATGCGGTGACCGTGCTGAAGGATCGCGTGGCCAAGCTGCGCGAGCTCTCCCCGCTGTGGGACATGTACAAGGACGGCATTGACATTTCCACCATCCAGTGGGCCGCGCACTGACCCACACGTACCGAACACCGGAGTACCGACATGGCATACAGCGACAAGGTCATTGACCACTATGAGAATCCGCGCAACGTCGGCGCCTTCGACAAGGGCGACGAGGATGTCGGCACCGGCATGGTGGGTGCCCCGGCCTGCGGTGATGTGATGAAGCTGCAGATCAAGGTCAATGCTGACACCGGCCTGATCGAGGATGCCCGCTTCAAGACCTATGGCTGCGGCTCGGCCATCGCGAGCAGTTCACTGGTTACCGAGTGGGTCAAGGGCAAGACCCTGGATCAGGCGCTGTCGATCAAGAACACCCAGATCGCCGAGGAACTGGCGCTGCCGCCGGTCAAGATCCACTGCTCGATCCTGGCCGAGGACGCGATCAAGGCCGCGGTCGACGATTACCGTGCCCGCCGTGGTCAGCAGGCGGACTGAGAAGATGGCCGTCACCCTGACCGAGGCGGCAGCCCGCCATGTCACCCGCTACCTGGCCCGCCGGGGCAAGGGCGTGGGCGTGCGCCTGGGCGTCAAGACCACGGGCTGCTCGGGCCTGGCCTACAAGCTGGAGTACGCCGACGACATCGCGCCCGAGGACATCATCTTCGAGGGCCATGGCGTGAAAGTGCTGGTCGACCCGAAGAGCCTGCCCTACATCGACGGCACCGAGCTGGATTTCGTCCGTGAGGGCCTGAACGAAGGATTCAAGTTCCACAACCCGCGTGAGAAGGACCGCTGCGGCTGCGGCGAATCGTTCCGCGTCTGAAGGACAATCGCCCGCTGTCCGCCAGGGCGCCGCGCCTGCCGCCGCGCCCTTTTTCGTGTCCGACCCCGATGCCCCTGCCGCTTCTGCTCCGCCCTGTGCCTGTCCGAGGCCTGTTTCTTGCGCGCTTCGACGACCGGTGGGCTGTTGGGCCGACACGGACCATTGGCCTGTTCAGGAACCTCCAATCGCGACGCTGGCCATGAAACTCCAGGACGATGACTTCACGCTCTTCGGCGTGCCTGCCAACTTTGCACAGGATCGCGCACAGCTCGACACGCGTTGGCGCCAGTTGCAGGCTCAGGTGCACCCCGACCGGTTCGCCGCCGAAGGGGCTGCTGCGCAGCGCGTGGCCATGCAGTGGGCCGTGCGGGTCAACGAGGCCTATGCCCGCCTGAAGGATCCGCTGGCGCGCGCGCAGTACCTGTGCGAGCTGCGCGGTGCGCCGATCGACGCCGAACGAAACACTTCCATGCCGGCGGCCTTCCTGATGCAGCAGATGCAATGGCGCGAGGCGCTGGATGAGGCGGGCGACGTGGCCGCGATCGACGCCCTGGATCAAGACGTGGCCCGCCACGAGCGCGATCTGTTCACCCGACTGGCCCACTTGCTGGATGAGCAGGGCGACGCCGCAGCGGCCGCGCAACAGGTGCGTGCGCTGATGTTTGTCCAGCGCTTCCGCGCCGACCTGTCGCGTCGGCTGGATGCCCTGGATCCTTGACCCTTTTCTCCGATGGCTCTGCTTCAAATCTCCGAACCCGGCCAGGCGCCGGACCCGCACCAGCGACGCATCGCGGTGGGCATTGACCTGGGCACCACCAACTCGCTGGTGGCCTCCTTGCGGCACGGCGTGGCCGAATGCCTGCCCGACGACCAGGGGCGCGTGATGCTGCCGTCGATCGTGCGCTACCTGGGCGGGGGCCGACGGCAGATCGGTTGGGAGGCTGCTGCCCGGCAGGCCGAGGATCCGGAGAACACCATCGTCTCGGTCAAGCGCTTCATGGGCCGCGGACTGGCCGATATCGCGGCCGCCGGCAAGCTGCCTTACCGCTTCGTCGATCAGCCTGGCATGCTGGGGCTGCAGACCTGCGAAGGGGTCAAGTCACCGGTGGAGGTCTCTGCCGAGATCCTGGCCACGCTGCGCCAGCGCGCCGAGGACACCTTCAACGATGAACTGTATGGCGCGGTGATCACCGTGCCGGCCTATTTCGACGACGCCCAGCGGCAGGCCACCAAGGACGCCGCGCGGCTGGCCGGCCTGGACGTGCTGCGTCTGATCAACGAGCCCACTGCCGCTGCCGTTGCCTACGGTCTGGACAACGCGCTGGAGGGCCTGTATGCGGTGTACGACCTGGGCGGCGGCACCTTCGACATCTCGCTGCTGCGCCTGACGCGCGGTGTCTTCGAAGTGGTGGCCACCGGCGGCGACGCGGCCTTGGGTGGCGACGACTTCGACCAGGCGATTGCCGACTGGGCCGCCCATCAGTCGGGGCGGACCATCGACTCGGCCGGCGACAAGCGTGCCCTGCTGGTGGCCGCGCGCGCAGCCAAGGAGGCTCTGAGCGTCTCGGCGCAGACCGTGCTGGCGGTGGAGCTTTCCGGTGGCCGGCTGAGCCTGCCGCTGTCGCGCGAACGCTTCGATGCGCTGACCCGCCCACTGGTTGATCGGACGCTGGCGTCGGTGCGCAAGGTGCTGCGCGATGCCAAGCTGGGGCGCGACGAGGTCCAGGGCGTGGTGATGGTCGGCGGCTCGACCCGCATGCCGGCGGTGCGCAACGCTGTGGGTGAGTTCTTCGCCCGCGAGCCGCTGACCGACCTCAATCCTGACGAGGTGGTGGCGCTGGGCGCTGCGATCCAGGCCAACGCCCTGGCAGGAAACGCGCGGGACGGCGAGTTGCTGCTGCTCGACGTGATCCCGCTGTCGCTGGGCCTGGAGATGATGGGCGGCCTGGTCGAGCGGGTGATCGAGCGCAACAGCACCATCCCGGTGGCCAAGGCCCAGGACTTCACCACCTTCAAGGACGGCCAGACGGCCATGGCCATCCATGTGGTGCAAGGCGAGCGTGAGCTGGTCGCCGACTGCCGATCGCTGGCACGCTTCGAGTTGCGTGGCATACCGCCGATGGCCGCTGGCGCGGCGCGCATCCGAGTGACCTTCCAGGTCGACGCCGACGGCTTGCTGAGCGTGGCTGCACGCGAGCAGACCAGCGGTGTCGAAGCCGCCGTCCAGGTCAAGCCGAGCTATGGCCTGGCCGACGAGCAGATCGCCCGCATGTTGCAGGATGGCTTCGCCAGCGCCGAGGCCGACATGCAGGCCCGCGCCCTTCGCGAGGCGCAGGTCGAGGCCGAGCGCATGACGCTGGCCACCCGCGCGGCGCTGGCGGCGGACGGCGAATTGCTGGATGCCGACGAGCGCGACGCCATCGAGCACCTGCTGCGGCAACTCGGCGATGCCGCCCGCGGCCACGATGCCGCTGCCGTGACCGCCGCCACCGAAGCGCTGGCGTCCGGCACCGAGGCTTTTGCCGCTGTGCGCATGAACCGCGGCATCCAGGCGGCCCTGACCGGCCAGCGCATCGACCAACTCTGACTCCCGATCAAGCCACCATGCCCACCATCACCGTGCTGCCCCATGCTGATCTATGTCCTGAGGGCGATGTGATCGAGGTCACCGCGGGCACCTCGGTCTGCGAGGCGCTGCTCGACAGCGGCATCGCGATCGAGCATGCCTGCGAGATGAGCTGCGCCTGCACCACCTGCCATGTGGTGGTCCGAGAGGGCTATGCGTCGCTGGGCGATCCCGATGAGATCGAGGAAGACCTGCTCGACAAGGCCTGGGGCCTGACGCCGGTGTCGCGCTTGTCGTGCCAGGCCATCGTCGGCCAGCAGGACCTGACGATCGAGATTCCGAAGTACACGATCAACCACGCCCGGGAGAACCACTGACGCGGCGCCGGCGGCAATGGCCGCCGGACAGGTTGCAACAGGATCAGCCGGCGCGGCGAGCGCGCCACTGCTGCAGCGGCCAGACCCAGCGCAGCCAGACCGCCTCGGTGCGGCCACGCACCTCGCTGATGGGTCTGTCGCGCTCATCTAGCCAGCCGTGTCTGGCCAGGTGGCCCAGCAACTGGCGCAGGTCCTGCAGGGGCAGTCCGCTTTCACGCAGCAATTCGGGCTCGCCGACATGACGCTGCGACAACTGGTTGAGCACCCGGCGGTGGCCCATCCGACGACACCCCGGAGGCAGGTCAGGCCATGCCTTCAGCTTGTAGGTCTTCATGTTCCCAACGATGGTCTGTCTTTGTGTGTGCGGAGCATGCGGTGCCGTGAGTACACCGACGCCCAGCAGAATATTGTGCGTGCAGGCCCCCTAGATTGATGCAGTTCAACTTCCAATTGATGAAAATGCGAGGACCATGTATGAGAGTCACCACAGTGGTCCGGCCATGAGCGCACCGGGCCTTCAGGTCCTGGGCATCGAGTCGTCCTGCGACGAAACCGGCGTGGCGCTGGTGCAGGTCGCTGGCGGGGACGTCCCGAGCCTGCGCGCCCATGCCTTGCACAGCCAGGTGGCCATGCACCAGGCCTATGGTGGCGTGGTGCCCGAGCTGGCCTCGCGAGACCACATCCGGCGGGTGCTGCCACTGACGAGGCAGGTGCTGGCGCAGGCTGGTGTCGACCTGAGGGACATCGACGTGCTGGCCTACACCCGCGGCCCGGGGCTGGCCGGCGCCTTGCTGGTCGGCGCGGGCACCGCCTGTGCGCTGGCCGCCGCGCTGGGCAAACCGACCATGGGGGTGCATCACCTGGAAGGCCACCTGCTGTCCCCCTTCCTGTCCGCCGATCCCCCGGCGTTTCCCTTCGTCGCGCTGCTGGTGTCAGGTGGCCACACGCAGCTGATGCGGGTGGACGGTGTCGGCCGCTATGCGCTGCTGGGCGAGACCATCGACGACGCGGCCGGCGAGGCCTTCGACAAGTCCGCCAAGCTGCTGGGTCTGGGCTACCCGGGCGGGCCGGCACTGGCCGCCCTGGCCGAACGGGGCGACCCCAAGGCCTTTGATCTGCCGAGGCCACTGCTGCACCAGCCTCATCTGGATTTCTCGTTCGCCGGACTGAAGACCGCGGTGGCCACCGCGCTGCGCAGGCTGGGGCCGCAGCCCGCGGAGCAGCAACGTGCCGATCTGGCCGCCAGTACCCAGGCGGCCATCGTCGAGGTGCTGGTGCGCAAGTCCGTGAAGGCGGTGCAGGCCAGCGGCCTGGGCCGCCTGGTGGTGGCCGGTGGCGTGGGGGCCAACCAGGCCTTGCGGGCTCAGCTGGATGCCCAGGCCGCCCGACGTGGCTGGCGGGTGCATTACCCCGAGCTGGCCTTGTGCACCGACAACGGCGCCATGATTGCGCTGGCTGCGGCGATGCGCTTGCAGGCCGGCCTGGAACAGGCGACGGCGGATTACCGCTTCGAGGTCCGGCCGCGTTGGGCGCTCGCCGAGGTCTGAGTACCGGCCGGGCTGTACGAGGGGGCCAATCGTCTCGGGGCGGTCCTGCGACGACTTGTGAGCGTCAGTGCACCTCAAGCTGCGTGGCGTTGCCGGCGCTGCGCTTGACCAGCGTGAGCGTCAGCACGCCGTGGTCGAGCCGGGCCGCAGAAGCGGCCTGGTCGATCTCCGCCGGCAAGGCGAAGCTGCGCGAGAAGGTGCTGACGGAACGCTCGCGGTGAAGCAGCCGCTCGCCTTCGCGCTGCTCGCTGCCCTGGCGCACCTCGGCCGAGAGATTCACCCGCCGGCCCTCGATCTGGACCTTCACGTCCTCCTTGGCCACGCCGGGCAGGTCGGCGTTGACGACATAGCCGCGCTCGGTCTCGCGCACATCGATGGCTGGCGCCCGCGACGCGGTCTCGGCGCAGGCCGGGACGGCGACCCGGTCCAGGAAACGATCATCGAACAGGCGCTCGATCGAGCGCGAGAACTCACTGGCATGGCGACCCATCGGGACGAGAATCATGGTGCAGCTCCTACAATCAGGGTTGAGGGGCCGATCCCGATCGGGTGATCGCATCGGCCCATGCCGCTCATCTGGAAGCGGCTTTTTTGTTTTCAAGAGGCCTTCCATCCGGAGGCGTTCAGGTGGATGTGATGCATCAAGTCGACGGCGCCCGGCGGGCGCTGATGGGGGCGGCGCTGGCCGCGATGGCCGCTCCGGTGGTGGGTGCTCCGGCGGGCGAGCCGATCCGGCTGGCGATGATCGAGGGTCTGTCCGGCGCCTTCGGCAACGCAGGCGAAGCGGTCTGGCGCAATCTGCTGTGGGCGGTGGAGCGTGTCAATGCACGCGGCGGCGTGCGCCTGCCTGGCGGTGCGCGGCCGCTGCAACTGCTGCGCATGGACAGCAAGGGAACTACCGAGGAGGCTTTGTCGCAGCTGAAGCTGGCGAGCGACCAGGGCATTGCCTTCGTGCTGCAGGGCAACAGCTCTGCGGTGGCGGCTGCACTGATCGATGCCATCAACAAGCGCAACGAACGTGAGCCTGACCGACGACAGCTGTTCCTGAACTATTCGGCGGTGGAGCCGGCGCTGACGCAGGACAAGTGCAGCTTCTGGCACTTCCGTTTCGACGCCCATGCCGACATGCGGCTGGAGGCGCTGACCGAGGTCATGCGGAGCGACTCGCGCCTGAAGAGGGTCTACCTGATCGGCCAGGACTACAGTTTCGGGCAGCACGTGGTCCGGCAGGCCAGGGCGCTGCTGGCACGCAAGCGACCGGACATCGATATCGTCGGCGAGGAACTGCACCCGATGGGCCGGGTCAAGGACTTCCTGCCCTATGCCACCAAGATCCGCGCCAGCGGGGCCCAGGCGGTGCTCACGGGCAACTGGGGCAACGATCTGACGCTGCTGGTCAAGGCGGTGCGCGATCTGGGCCTGGCACCGCGCTTCTACACCTTCTATGGCAATGCGCTGGGCGTGCCGGCCACCTTGTCCGAGGCGGGCGTGGGAGCGGTGGTGGCGGTGGCCGAATGGCATCCCAACGTGGGTGACGACGGTTCGGCGGCCATGGTCAAGGCCTTCCGTCAGCGCTTTGCAGACCCGCGCGAGGACTATCTGCATGCGCGTATGCAGGCCCTGGTCGAGATGCTGGCCCTGGCGATCGAGAAGGCCCGCAGCACCGACCCCTTGGCCGTGGCGCGTGCCCTGGAAGGCCTGGTGTTCGACGGACGGGCTGTGGGTGTGCCGCACCGCGGCGAGATGCGGGCTGGCGATCACCAGTTCATGCAGCCCTTGTATGTGAGTGTCATGGACCGCGCCGGTCCGGGAGGGCTGCCCTTCGACGTCGAGGGCTCGGGGTTCGGTTTTCGCACCGTGCGCCGCTTCGACGCGGCCGAGCTCACGCCGCCGATGACCTGCCGAATGGCGCGACCGGCCTGATCCGGCCACGAAAAAGCCGCCCGAGGGCGGCTTGCGGTCAGCGCAGGCGCGCGTCAGGGGGTGCGGTACTGCAGGTGCATCTGGTCCATGCGGGTGGACTGCAGGGCGGTGAACTCGTTCATGCACGAATCATCGGTGTAGTCCATGAAGTTCGTGATCGGGTCCAGGCCGGCCTTGCTGGTGCAGCTGTCTCGGCCCACCGGGCAGCCATACGCGGGGCTGGCTTCGAACGGGGTGTCGTCCACCTGGTCGCCGGCGCCGGTGCAGCCGCCCTGGAAGGTGTGGTACAGGCCCAGCCAGTGACCCACTTCGTGAGTGCCGGTGTCGCCCTCGTTGTAGGGCGCGGCATTGCCGCCAGGCACGCTCGAGTACAGCATCACGACGCCATCCATCTTCGGCTGCGACGCGTAGCTGGAGGGGAAGGTGGCCCAGCCCAGCAGGCCGCCGCCCAGGTTGGCGGAATACAGGTTCAGGGTCTCAGGGCCGCCCTTGCGCAGGGCCTTCTTGGCCTTCTTCTCCTGCTTGCTGCCGTAGCCCATCGTGTACCACTTGGCGTTGGTGGTGCGGTCCACGCCCACCAGCTGGAACTGGAAGGGCGTGTTGGCATAGGCGGCGTTCAGCACGGCGATCTGGTCGTCGATCTGGGACTGCGGAATGTCGCCATTGGCCAGGCCGGCGCCCTTGTTGATGACGTGGAACCAGACCGGAATGGTCACCGAGCCGGGCGCGCGGTGTGTCTGGCCGCCCTTGGCGCGCTTGGCCAGCAGAAAGGTGCCCAGGCGCTGGTCAATCTCGGCACGCTCTTCGGGTTCGGGGGCGACCGTGTGGCAGCGATGGGTCAGGTGGTCGTCGCGGGCGGCCAGGGTGGGGCCGGACAGGACGAGCAGCGCCGCGGTGGCGGCGGCAAGGCGGGTCAAGGTGCGCATGGGCGCTTCTCCGTGTGTGTACTGGAGCCCCATTCTTGCCGCAGGACGGTACCGAAATCGATCCCCAATCCCGCAGGATGCCTCAGGAGTTTCCCGAGATCGCGCTTGCCCCTATAATCCGCTGGTTGCGCCAGACACAGGGTGCAACACCAGCACGACGCGGGTCGGTTTCACCCGCGATCGCAAGTCGACAATGGAAACCGCGCCCCGGCCAACTTGGTGGGGGAGGGCGGCTTCCCAACTACAAGGAAATCGCCATGTCCGTGGCTGACATCAACAAGGCCGACATCGTCAAGGCCAACGCCCGCAGCGCCGCCGATACCGGCTCCCCTGAAGTCCAGGTGGCCCTGCTGACCGCCCGCATCAACGAGCTGACCCCCCACTTCAAGCAGCATGCCAAGGATCACCACGGTCGCCGCGGCCTGCTGAAGATGGTGAATTCGCGCAAGCGCCTGCTGGCCTACCTGAAGGCCAAGGACGCTGACCGCTACACCGCGCTGATCCAGAAGCTGGGCCTGCGCAAGTAATCGCGGCGCCCATGACCAGGAGCCTGTCTGGAATCCAAGCCAGCACAGGCTCTTTGTCTTTGCGCGTCTGAAGGAGCCCACCCGCCACCGGGGTACTGTCGTGTCATTCCAGTGTCCGCGCGTGCCGCGCACGCTGGAATGGCATACCACCCGGCCCAGGTGAACTCCCGGCATCCGGCGCCGCCGCAACTGGCGTCCGAACCCTGCAAGGAGATACCCATGAGCATGTTCAACAAGGTCACCAAGAGCTTCCAGTGGGGGCCGCACCAGGTCCGCATGGAGACGGGTGAGATTGCCCGTCAGTCCAGCGGTGCCGTCATCGTCGACATCGAAGACACCGTGGTGCTGGCCACCGTGGTGGCCAAGTCGGCCCCCAAGGCCGGCCAGGATTTCTTCCCTCTGACCGTCGATTACATCGAGAAGACCTACGCCGCCGGCAAGATCCCCGGCAGCTTCTTCAAGCGGGAAGGTCGTCCCAGCGAGTTGGAAACCCTGACCAGCCGCCTGATCGACCGTCCGATCCGCCCGCTGTTCCCTGAAGGCTTCTTCAACGAGGTTCAGGTGGTCGTCCATGTGCTGAGCCTGAACCCTGAGGTCCAGGCCGACATCGCCGCGATGATCGCCACCTCGGCGGCGCTGTCGATTTCCGGCATTCCGTTCAACGGCCCGATCGGCGCCGCGCGCGTGGGCTATGTCAATGGCGAGTACGTCCTGAATCCGGGCAAGACCCAACTGGCCGACTCCAAGATGGATCTGGTCGTTGCAGGCACCGAAGCCGCCGTGCTGATGGTCGAGTCCGAGGCTGACCAGTTGAGCGAAGAAGTCATGTTGGGCGCCGTGGTCTATGGCCACGAGCAAGGCAAAGTGGCGATCAACGCCATCCACCAACTGGTGCGCGACGCCGGCAAGCCGGTCTGGGACTGGAAGGCCCCGGCCAAGGATGAGCCCTTCATCGCCAAGGTCACTGAACTGGCCGAAGGCGCGCTGCGCGCCGCCTATCAGATCCGCTCCAAGCAGGCCCGCACCACCGCCTGCCGCGACGCCTACGCCGCCGTCAAGGCCGCGCTGACCGAGCAGGGCGTGGCCTTCGACAGCGTCGAGGTCGACGGCCTGCTGTTCGAGATCGAGGCCAAGATCGTCCGTGGCCAGATCCTGGCCGGCGAACCCCGCATCGACGGCCGCGACACCCGCACCGTGCGCGCCATCGAAATCCGCAACAGCGTGCTGCCGCGCGCCCACGGCTCGGCCCTGTTCACCCGGGGCGAAACCCAGGCCCTGGTGGCCGCCACGCTGGGCACCGAGCGTGACTCGCAGACCATCGACGCGCTGGCCGGCGAGTACAGCGAGCGCTTCATGCTGCACTACAACATGCCCCCGTTCGCCACCGGCGAAACCGGGCGTGTGGGCAGCCCCAAGCGCCGCGAGATCGGCCACGGCCGTCTGGCCAAGCGCGCCCTGGTGGCCTGCCTGCCCGATGTCACCGACTTCCCCTACACCATCCGCGTGGTCTCGGAGATCACCGAGTCGAACGGCTCCTCGTCGATGGCCTCGGTCTGCGGCGGCTGCCTGGCCCTGATGGATGCGGGCGTGCCGATGAAGGCCCACGTGGCCGGCATCGCCATGGGCCTGATCAAGGAAGGCAACAAGTTCGCCGTCCTGACCGACATCCTGGGTGACGAGGACCACCTCGGCGACATGGACTTCAAGGTGGCCGGCACCACCGGCGGCATCACCGCCCTGCAGATGGACATCAAGATCCAGGGCATCACCAAGGAAATCATGCAGGTCGCCCTGGCCCAGGCCAAGGAAGCCCGCATGCACATCCTGGGCAAGATGGTGGAAGCCATGGGCGGCGCCAAGACCGAGGTCTCGCAGTTCGCCCCGCGCCTCTACACCATGAAGATCAACCCGGAGAAGATCCGTGACGTGATCGGCAAGGGCGGCGCCACCATCCGCGCGCTGACCGAGGAGACCGGCTGCACGATCGACATCGGCGAAGACGGCACCATCACCATCGCCTCGACCGACGCCGACAAGGCCGCGTTCGCCAAGAAGCGCATCACCGAGATCACCGCCGAGGCGGAAGTGGGCAAGGTCTACGAAGGCCCGGTCACCAAGATCCTGGACTTCGGCGCCCTGGTCAACATCCTGCCGGGCAAGGACGGCCTGCTGCACATCAGCCAGATCGCCCACCAGCGCGTCGAGCGCGTCGAGGACTTCCTGAAGGAAGGCCAGGTCGTGCAGGTCAAGGTGCTCGAGACCGACGAGAAGGGCCGCATCAAGCTGTCGATGAAGGCCCTGCTGGAGCGTCCCGAGGGCATGGAAGACGAGCCGCGCTTCGAGCGTCCGCGCCGAGACGACCGCGGTGACCGCGGCCGCGACCGTGGCGACCGCGGTGACCGTGGCCCCCGCCGCGAGCGCGCCGAGCAGCGTCCGGTCGAGGCCCCGGCCGACGTACCGGCCGAGGCCGCAGAGCAGCAGCAACAGCAGCAGCAATAAGGCGACAGCGGCGCCCATGCGTGCGATTGCCATTCAGGCCTTTGGCGGCCCCGAGGTGCTGGTGCCGGTCGAACGACCGGACCCCGTGCCAGGGCCTGGCGAACTGCTGATCCGCGTCAGCGCGTCGGGTGTCAATCGTCCTGACGTGTTGCAGCGCAAGGGCGCCTATGCGCCGCCGGCGGGTGCGTCCGACCTGCCGGGCCTGGAAGTGGCTGGCGTGGTCGCGGGTGGTGATCCGGCTGAACTGGCGGCGGCCGGCCTGGCGCTGGGCGACCGCGTGTGTGCGCTGGTGGCCGGTGGTGGCTATGCCGAGCTGTGCGTGGCGCCGATCCCGCAGGTGTTGCCGGTGCCTGCCGGTCTCACCGACGTTGAGGCCGCCTGCCTGCCCGAGACCTTCTTCACCGTCTGGTCCAACGTCTTCGACCGCGGACGTCTGCAGCCCGGCGAGACGCTGCTGGTGCAGGGTGGCGCCAGTGGCATCGGCGTCACCGCCATCCAGTTGGCCAAGGCCTTTGGTGCCACGGTGATCGTCACCGCCGGCAGCGACGACAAGTGCGCCGCCTGCCTGCGCCTGGGGGCTGATCACGCGATCAACTACCGCGGCGCCGATTTCGCCGCCGAGGTCAAGCGCCTCACCAGCGGCCGGGGCGCCGATGTGGTGCTCGACATGGTGGCTGGCGACTACGTGGCGCGTGAAGTGAGCTGCCTGGCCGACGACGGTCGCATCGTGATCATCGCGGTGCAGGGCGGCGTGAAGAGCGAGTTCAACGCCGGCGAGGTGCTGCGCCGGCGCCTGCTGATCACCGGCTCGACGCTGCGTCCGCGCCCGGTGGCCTTCAAGGGCGCCATCGCGGCAGCCCTGCGCGAGCGCGTCTGGCCCTTGCTGGCCTCGGGGCAGGTCAAGCCGGTCATCGAGCGCATCTACGCTGCCGACGAGGCCGCCCAGGCCCATGCCCTGATGGAGTCCAGCCAGCACATCGGCAAGATCGCGCTGCGCTGGGCCTGACCCTGATTCATCCGTTTTCAAGATTCGAAGGAAGCAAGACCATGCGACGCAAGCTCGTGGCCGGCAACTGGAAGATGCACGGCAACCACAAGGCCAATGCCGAGTTGCTGGATGGCATCAGCGGTGCCCGCCCCTTCGGCTGCGATGTGGCCGTGTGCGTGCCGTTCCCCTACCTGTCCGAGGTGGCGGTGGCGCTGGCGGGCAGCGATGTGCGCTGGGGTGCCCAGGACTGCTCACAGCACGAGCAGGGCGCCTACACCGGCGAAGTGTCGGCCGGCATGCTGCAGGAGTTCGGTTGCCGCTACGCCATCGTCGGCCACTCCGAGCGCCGCCAGTACCACGCCGAAAGCGACCAGTTGGTTGCCGACAAGGCCAAGGCTGCGCTGGGCAAGGGCATCACGCCCATCGTCTGCGTGGGCGAAACCCTGGCCCAGCGCGAGGCCGGTGAGACCGAGGCGGTCGTCAAGCGCCAGCTCTCGGCCGTCATCCACACGCTGGGCCACTGTGCCGGTGAGATGGTGGTGGCCTACGAGCCGGTCTGGGCCATCGGCACCGGCAAGGTCGCCACGCCCGAGCAGGCACAGGCCGTGCACGCGGTGCTGCGCGCCCAGTTGCGTGCGGCCACGGCGCGGGCCGATCAGATGACACTGCTGTATGGCGGCAGCGTCAAGCCTGACAACGCCGCGGTGCTGTTCGCCCAGCCTGACATCGACGGCGGCCTGATCGGCGGAGCCGCCTTGAAGGCGGCTGATTTCGTCGCCATCTGCCGTGCCGCGGGTTGACCCGGCCGGCCCCTGATCCCTTTCGGAGTGTCCTGACATGCAAGTCTTCATGAACCTGATCGTCGTGGTGCAGCTGCTCGCCGCGATCGCGATGATCGGCCTGGTGCTGGTGCAGCACGGCAAGGGCGCCGACATGGGCGCGTCCTTCGGCAGCGGTGCCTCGGGCAGCCTCTTCGGTGCCACCGGCAGTGCCAACTTCCTGTCGCGGTCGACCGCGGTCTGCGCCACCATCTTCTTCGTCGCCACCGTAGCCTTGGCATTCGGTGCCAACCCGGGTGGTACGCGCAGCAGCGGCGGCAGCGTGCTGGACGGCTCGGCTGCGCCGGCCTCCGCCGCGGCATCGGCGTCAACCGGCCCCGCCATTCCCAACCAGTGATCGCGGAAGGGGCTGTTGACCTGGGAAAAGATCAGCAGGAACCCTAGGAAGTCCCTTGATTTCGGGCTAGAATCCACGGCTGTTCGGCCAGCCATCCTCATGCGAGCCGAGCAGCTGAAAAGCCCGAATGGCGCGGGCTCTGGCGGGGTTTCCAACAGCCCGGTCAGCGCCGGTGCCTGAGGGTCGATCGAGCCGACGTGGTGAAATTGGTAGACACGCTATCTTGAGGGGGTAGTGGCGAAAGCTGTGCGAGTTCGAGTCTCGCCGTCGGCACCATGAACACATCGGTCAGCGCCTGCCCAGGGGCGTCTGATCGGGCGCCCTGAGCTGATCCAGGGAACGAAAGGGGGCGCGCTCCGTTCTGGCCTGACTTGGGCCAAGGACAGCGCGCCTTTCTTGTGGCCGGATCGGAACACGGGCGTCGTCTCCAGCACGACGAGCGACGCGCATCATGGACCTGCAAGCCTACCTCCCTGTCATCCTGTTCATCCTGGTGGGGGTCGCGGTCGGCGTCGCCCCGCAGCTGATCGGCTTTCTGATCGGCCCACAGCGTCCCGACGCCCAGAAGAACAGTCCTTACGAGTGCGGCTTCGAGGCGTTTGAAGACGCGCGCATGAAGTTCGATGTGCGCTACTACCTCGTCGCCATCCTCTTCATCCTGTTCGACCTGGAAATCGCCTTTCTGTTCCCCTGGGCGGTCGCGCTCAAAGACATCGGGGCGTCAGGTTTCTGGGCGATGATGATTTTCCTGGCCATTCTCGTGGTGGGCTTTGCCTACGAATGGAAGAAGGGTGCGCTGGACTGGGAGTGATCCCGGCCGCCACTGTTCCACACCGCACGAGACCACAAGAGGCAAGACATGGGTATTGAAGGCGTATTCAAGGAAGGGTTCATCACCACCTCGGTGGACTCGCTGATGAACTGGTCCAAGACGGGCTCGCTGTGGCCCATGACCTTCGGTCTGGCCTGCTGCGCCGTCGAGATGATGCACGCCGGCGCTGCGCGCTACGACATCGACCGCTTCGGCATGCTGTTCCGCCCCAGCCCGCGTCAGTCCGACCTGATGATCGTGGCCGGCACGCTGTGCAACAAGATGGCGCCGGCGCTGCGCAAGGTTTACGACCAGATGGCTGAGCCCCGCTGGGTGCTGAGCATGGGCTCGTGTGCCAATGGCGGCGGCTACTACCATTACAGCTATTCGGTGGTGCGCGGCTGTGACCGCATCGTGCCGGTCGATGTCTACGTGCCGGGCTGCCCGCCCACCGCCGAGGCACTGCTCTACGGCATCCTGCAGTTGCAGGCCAAGATCCGCCGCGAAAACACCATCGCCCGCGCCTGAGCCCGGGACCCCTCATGACGCAGAAACTCGACACCCTGCAGGCCGCGCTCGAATCCGTGCTGGGCGAGCGCATCGCCCACTTCAAGCGCGCCCTCGGCGAGATCACCATCACCGTCAAGGCGGCTGATTACCTGGCCGTCTGTACCACGCTGCGCGACCACCCCGATCTGGCCTTCGAGCAACTGATCGACCTGGCCGGTCTGGACATGTCCACCTGGAAGGACCAGCCCTGGGACGGCCCGCGCTACCTGACCGTGCTGCACCTGTTGTCCGTGGGCAAGAACTGGCGCGTGCGCGTCAAGGTCTTCGCGCCCGATGACGAACTGCCGGTGGTGGCCTCGGTCACGCCGATCTGGAACTCGGCCAGCTGGTTCGAGCGCGAGGCCTTCGACATGTACGGGATCATCTACGAGGGCCACCAGGACCTGCGCCGCATCCTCACCGACTACGGCTTCATCGGCCACCCGATGCGCAAGGACTTCCCGGTCTCGGGCCATGTCGAGATGCGCTACGACGCCGAGACCAAGCGAGTGATCTACCAGCCGGTCACCATCGAGCCGCGCGAGATCACCCCGCGCGTGATTCGCGAAGACCACTACGGCGGCCTGCAGTAAGCCCGGGACACGTCATGGCAGAAATCAAGAACTACACCCTGAACTTCGGCCCGCAGCACCCGGCCGCGCACGGCGTGCTGCGCCTCGTGCTCGAACTCGACGGCGAGGTCATCCAGCGCGCCGATCCGCACATCGGCCTGCTGCACCGCGGCACCGAGAAGCTGGCCGAGCAGAAGACCTTCATCCAGTCGCTGCCCTACATGGACCGCCTCGACTACGTGTCGATGATGTCCAACGAGCACGCCTACTGCCTGGCCATCGAAAAGCTGCTGGGCATCGAAGTGCCTGAGCGCGCGCAGTACATCCGCGTGATGTTCTCCGAGATCACCCGCCTGCTGAACCACCTGCTCTGGCTGGGCTGCCACGGCATGGACTGCGGCGCGATGAACATCCTCATCTACTGCTTCCGCGAGCGCGAGGACCTGTTCGACATGTACGAGGCGGTGTCGGGCGCGCGCATGCACGCGGCCTACTTCCGTCCGGGCGGCGTCTACCGCGACCTGCCGGACGCGATGCCGCAGTACCAGGTCAGCAAGATCAAGAACCAGCGCGCGATCGACAAGCTCAACGAGAACCGCCAGGGCTCGCTGCTGGACTTCATCGATGACTTCTGCGCCCGCTTCCCCAAGCTGGTCGACGAGTACGAGACCCTGCTGACCGAGAACCGCATCTGGAAGCAGCGCACCGTGGGCATCGGCGTGGTCACGCCGGAGCGCGCGCTGCAGATGGGCCTGACCGGCGCCATGCTGCGCGGCTCGGGCATCGCCTGGGACCTGCGCAAGAAGCAGCCCTACGATGTCTACGCCAAGATGGACTTCGACGTGCCGGTGGGCGTCAACGGCGACACCTACGACCGCTACCTGGTGCGTGTCGAGGAACTGCGCCAGTCCAACCGCATCGTCAAGCAGTGCGTCGACTGGCTGCGCGCCAACCCGGGCCCGGTGATCACCGACAACCACAAGGTGGCGCCGCCCTCGCGCGTGGCGATGAAGACCAGCATGGAAGAGCTGATCCACCACTTCAAGCTCTTCTCCGAAGGCTTCCGCGTCCCCGAGGGCGAGGCCTACGCCGCGGTCGAACACCCGAAGGGCGAGTTCGGCATCTACCTGGTCAGCGACGGCGCCAACAAGCCCTATCGCCTGAAGATCCGCGCCCCCGGCTTCGCCCATCTGGCGGCGCTGGACGAAATGGCGCGCGGCCACATGATCGCTGACGCCGTCGCGATCATCGGCACCATGGACATCGTGTTTGGTGAGATCGATCGATGAGTCTGTCTGAAGCCACGAAGGCCCGCTTCGCCCGCGAGGTGGCCAAGTACCCGAAGGAGCAGGCGCAGTCGGCCGTGATGGCCTGCCTGTCGATCGTGCAGCAGGAGCAGGGCTGGGTGTCGGCCGAGGCCGAAGCCGAGATCGCCGCCTACCTGGGCATGGCACCGATCGCCGTGCGCGAGGTGACCACCTTCTACAACATGTACAACCAGCAACCCACTGGCAAGTACAAGCTCAACGTCTGCACCAACCTGCCGTGCCAGCTGCGCAACGGCCAGAACGCGCTGGAGCACCTGTGCAAGGCGCTGGGCGTGGAAGACGGCGGCACCACCGCCGACGGCCTGTTCACCGTGGCCAAGTGCGAATGCCTGGGCGCCTGCGCCGACGCGCCGGTGATGCTGGTCAATGACCGCCAGATGCTGAGCTACATGAGCAACGACAAGCTCGACGACCTGGTCGCCACGATCCAGGCCGCCGAAGGGAAGGGGGCCTGAGCATGGCGCTTGATCTTTCGCGCTTCCAGGCCTCGGGCCTCGAGACCTGCTTCCATGGCCGCCACATCCAGCCGCAGATCTACGCCGACCTGAACGGCCGCAACTGGGGCCTGCAGGACTACCTGGCCCGCGGCGGCTACCAGGCCCTGCGCAAGATCCTGGGCGCCGACGGCGGCGAGCCGATGACGCCCGACCAGGTGATCGCCGAGGTCAAGGCCTCGGGCCTGCGTGGCCGCGGCGGTGCCGGCTTCCCCACCGGCCTGAAGTGGAGCTTCATGCCGCGCGCCTACCCGGGCCAGAAGTACCTGGTGTGCAACTCCGACGAGGGCGAGCCGGGCACCTGCAAGGACCGCGACATCCTGCGCTACAACCCGCACAGCGTGATCGAGGGCATGGCCATCGCCGCCTACGCGATGGGCATCAGCGTGGGCTACAACTACATCCACGGCGAGATCTTCGAGGTCTACGAGCGCTTCGAGGCGGCCCTGGAAGAAGCCCGCGCCGCCGGTTACCTGGGTGCCAACATCCTGGGCAGCGCCTTCAGCTTCCAGCTGCACGCGCACCACGGCTTTGGCGCCTACATCTGCGGCGAGGAAACCGCGCTGCTCGAGTCGCTGGAAGGCAAGAAGGGCCAGCCGCGCTTCAAGCCGCCGTTCCCGGCCAGCTTCGGCCTGTACGGCAAGCCCACCACCATCAACAACACCGAGACCTTCGCGGCGGTGCCCTGGATCATCCGCAACGGCGGCCAGGCCTACCTGGAGTGCGGCAAGCCCAACAACGGCGGCACCAAGATCTTCTCGATGGTGGGCGATGTGGAGCGGCCCGGCAACTACGAGATCCCGATGGGCACGTCCTTCGCCCAGCTGCTGGAGCTGGCGGGCGGCGTCAAGGGTGGCAAGAAGCTCAAGGCGGTGATCCCCGGTGGTTCGTCGGCTCCGGTGCTGCCGGCGGCGGTGATGATGGACTGCACGATGGACTATGACTCCATCGCCAAGGCCGGCTCGATGCTGGGCTCGGGCGCGGTCATCGTGATGGACGAGACCCGCTGCATGGTCAAGAGCCTGCTGCGCCTGTCCTACTTCTACCAGCACGAGTCCTGCGGCCAGTGCACCCCCTGCCGCGAAGGCACGGGCTGGCTGTGGCGCCTGGTCAACCGCATCGAGCACGGCGAAGGCCGTGCCGACGACCTGGCCCTGCTGGACAACGTGGCCGAGAACATCATGGGCCGCACCATCTGCGCGCTGGGCGACGCCGCGGCGATGCCGGTGCGCGGCATGCTCAAGCACTTCCGCGACGAATTCGCCTACCACGTCGAACACAAGACCTGCATGGTCCCGGCGTACATCTGATCGGCGGGGACGAACAAGATGCTCGATATCGAACTCGACGGCAAGAAGGTCCAGGTTCCCGAAGGCAGCATGGTCATGCATGCGGCCGACGCGGCTGGCACCTACATCCCGCACTTCTGCTACCACAAGAAACTCTCGATCGCCGCCAGTTGCCGCATGTGCCTGGTCGACGTCGAGAAGGCGCCCAAGCCGATGCCGGCCTGCGCCACGCCGGTGACGCAGGGCATGATCGTGCGCACCCGCTCCGACAAGGCCGTCAAGGCCCAGAAGTCGGTGATGGAGTTCCTGCTGATCAACCACCCGCTGGACTGCCCGATCTGCGACCAGGGCGGCGAATGCCAGTTGCAGGATCTGGCCGTGGGCTATGGCGGCACTGCCTCGCGCTACCAGGAAGAAAAGCGCGTGGTGTTCCACAAGAACGTCGGCCCGCTGATCTCCATGGAGGAGATGAGCCGCTGCATCCACTGCACCCGCTGCGTGCGCTTCGGCCAGGAGATCGCCGGCGTGATGGAGCTGGGCATGCTCAACCGCGGTGAGCACGCCGAGATCACCACCTTCGTGGGCAACTCGGTCGATTCCGAGCTGTCGGGCAACATGATCGACGTCTGCCCGGTGGGTGCGCTGACCAGCAAGCCCTTCCGCTACAGCGCCCGCACCTGGGAGCTGTCGCGTCGCAAGAGCGTCAGCCCGCACGACAGCGTCGGCGCCAACCTCGTGGTCCAGGTCAAGAACGGCAAGGTGATGCGTGTCGTTCCGCTGGAGAACGAGGCCGTCAACGAGTGCTGGATCTCTGACCGCGACCGCTTCTCCTATGAAGCGCTCAACGGCGAGCAGCGCCTGACCCGTCCGATGATCAAGCAGGACGGAAAGTGGCTCGAGGTCGACTGGAACACGGCGCTGCAGTACGTCGTCGACGGCCTGAAGAGCGTGCAGGGTCAGTTCGGTGCCGCCGGCATCGGCGCGATCGGCTCGGCCACCAGCAGCAATGAAGAGCTGCACCTGCTGGCCAAGCTGGTGCGCGGCCTGGGCTCGGACAGCATCGACCACCGCACCCGCCACGCCGACTTCACGGCCGCGGCCGGCGTGCGCTGGCTGGGCACCTCGATCGCCTCGCTCAGCACGCTGGAGCGGGCCTTCGTGATCGGCTCCTTCCTGCGCAAGGACCACCCGTTGCTGGCCCAGCGCCTGCGCCAGGCCGTGCGCCATGGCGGTCAGCTGCTGAGCCTGAACGCGGTCCATGGCCACTGGGCCATCCCGGTGGCCGCCAAGATCACCGCCGCTCCGTCCGACTGGGTGCAGTCGCTGGCCAACGTGGCCGGCTACGTGGCCTCGGCCAAGGGTGTGGCGGCTCCGGCCACCGCGCTGGTGGACGCGGCCGCCGAGGCCGTCGCCCAGGCGCTGCTGTCGGGCGAGCACAAGGCCGTGCTGCTGGGCAACGCCGCCGTGCAGCACCCGCAGGCCAGCCAGCTGCTGTCGCTGGCCAACTTCATCGCGGCGCAGACCGGCGCCACCGTCGGTGTGCTGGGTGAGGCCGGCAACTCGGTCGGCGCCCAGCTGGTTGGTGCGCAGCCGCAGCAGGGCGGGCTGAACGCCGGCCAGATGCTGAGCCAGCCGATGAAGGCGCTGCTGCTGCTGAACACCGAGCCGGCGCTGGACGCCGCCGATGGCGCTGCCGCCACCGCGGCGCTCAACGCCTCCGGTCTGGTCGTCGCACTGACCCCGTTCAAGGACGCCCGCGTCGACAACGCCGACGTGCTGCTGCCGATCGCGCCGTTCACCGAAACCGC
>JAFLDI010000020.1 GCA_017302485.1 Burkholderiales bacterium
GCCCCGTCGGCGCGGGCCTTGGCCGCGTCACGCTCGCCGGCCAGGCGGGCCCGTTCCAGGTTCAGCTGCGCCTGCAGTTCCAGCGTCTCGGCCCTGGCCGCGGCGGTGCGAGCGTCGTGGCGCGGGCCCGCCCCGAAGGGGATGCGCACACCCACGGTGAAGGTCTGTTGCCAAGCCTCGCCTGAGGCGCCACGGTCGCGCGTGGTAGCGACCGTCAGCTCGGGGTTGGCGCGTGACTGCGTGGCAGCCAAGGCGGCAGTGCCTTCGGCCACGGCAGCGCGGTCCTTCAATGCCAAGAGTTCACCGTGTGCGTCCAGATCATTCACTGCCGCATCGGGCACTGGCTCGGCACCCGGATCGGCCGGGCTGGCCTTGAAGTCCACGGCGGGCGACGCCACCAAGGTGCGCAGCGACTGCTCGGCCACGATCACGGCAGCGTCCGCTTGCGCCACCGCCGCCTGTGCGGCGGCAACCGCGCCGTCAGCCTGGTGCTGGTCGGCCTGGGCCAGATCGCCGGCCTTGAGGCGCTTGCCCACATCGGCCGCAATCCGCTGCGCGCTGTCGAGCTGGCCTTGCGCAGTGGCAGCCTCGGCGCGTGCGCGTTGCCAGTTCCACCAGGCATCCCGCACGCTGGCGGCCACGCGCAATTGGGCTGCCAAGGACCGGCTTTCGACGGCACGGCCTTCGGCCTGGGCCAGGGCCTGGCTGCGCCCCCGCTCACCCGGCAACCACAGCGGAATGGCCAGGGCTGCCTCGTACTCGCGGGTGCCCAGATTGCGGTTCAGGCGGTCGGTCTTGCCGGTCAGTTCCACTGCCACAGGTTCTGGGGTCCAGGACGCTGCAGCCTGCTGCTGCGCGCGGGTCGCTTCGCGGCGTGCCGTCAGCGCAGCCACTTCAGGTTGCCTGGCCCAGGCGGCCTCAAAGGCCTGGCTCAAGGTCAGGCGTTCAGGCTTCGCAGGGGTCTGCGCCAATGCCCCTGCGGAGACGGCGCTGAGCGCCAACGTCAAGATCGCGCCGGCCGTGTTTCGCCAGCGTGCGTTCGCAATGAAATTTCCTCGGTGCATCCGATGCTCCAGTGTTGAAAACAACTCACGGGAGATCGACGAGGGAGCAACCCAGACGGGTCGCGTCGCAGCTGAGCGGCCGTCGATGACGGCCCGCGCTCAGGCGCGGACGGGCTTCAGGAGGGAGAAGTAGCCGCCTCGCCGATCAGGCGAGGGGTGCCCACTGAGGGCGTTCGGGCGGACTGTGCACCAGGGTGCGTACAAGCCCTGCAGCCAACATGGCCGGCTGCGTCGCGATGTCAAGCGACATCAAACCCGTCAATGGCGACACGATCCCGGAACAACTGCCATGGCAGTTGGCACAGTCGAAATCGTTGCCGCCCAGCGTCTTGCCAGAACCATCACCATCGGCCTGCGCGGCACCCGAGTCGGCATGGTGCTGGTGTTCGTGGTGGCCAAAGTGTTGGGCAGCCGCGCCACGTTCGTGTCCGCAATAGCTGGCCACCGCCGCCCAGGTGAACTGGAACGGCAGCAAGACCAACATGAGCATGGCGAACCAGCGACGCATGGCAAAAGTGTAGCAGCTACAGGGCTTGGCGCTGGCTGGGTAGGGTCAACGGCCCAACTATGCGCAGCGCTTTGAGGCTTTTCGGCTGGTGTGGGAAGAACTTGAGGTTGCCGCAAAGCCACTGTGTCACACCGCTACCCGGGACAACCACAACGTACTCACCCGCAGCCGCTGACATTGCGGGCTCACGGCGTGCACAGAGTCAATGCGCCGGTTGTGCGCCTACCATTCTTCGGAGGCTGCTCAAGGTGAGGGAGCAAAGAGCCGGCGAATCTCCCCGATGCGAGACAAGGCCGTTGTCTCCCCGGCAGCGGTCACCCAGCCCCGACTCCCCAGGCCCAGCTGCGACGAAGTTCGAATCTCCGGCGTGATCACCAGATCGGCCAGCGCACGCTCAGCCAGCACCTGACGCCAGCCCGAGACGATCAGCGACTGGAACAGCATCGACACCGGGCTCGACATCTCCGAGTGGTTCGGCGGGTACACGACATCGAGGGCCAGCACCCGCATGGCACCCAACCGCCGAGCTGTCATCACCGGCAGCGGGCTGACAATCTGCCCGTCGGCCAACAATCGGCCGCGGGCACGCACAGGCGCATAGACGCCGGGAACGGCACAGGACGCGCGCACCGCTTTCGCTGCGTCGCCGTGGTTCAGCGGCACGACCTCGCCGCTTTCCATGTCGGCGGCGACCGCAGCAAACGGCAAAGGAAAGCGCTCGATCGGCCCACGCAGGTGCTGCCGCAGGAATTGCTCCAGCCGAGCCCCGGGCACCAGGCCGAGCCCCAGGCCGCCCAACACGGTGCGCACGGGGTCGAAGTCGAAGAACACGGTCCAGTCGAGTTGCTCCGCGGCGCGCTCGATCTCGCTGACGGGCATGCCCGACGCCCACATCGCGCCGACCATCGCGCCGGCGCTGGTGCCCACCACCAGGTCGGGCCGCAGGCCCTCGCGCTCGAGCACCCGCAAAGCACCCAAGTGCGCAAACCCGCGGGCGGCGCCCCCCGACAACACCAGCGCGACAGGCCGCCGCACGCCGTCGGGCGGCGGGAGAAATCCAGGAGCCTCGGTCGCATCCACGGGCTCGGCCGACTGACCAGGCTGCCACGCGGCACAGCCGCCGAGCAGCGGTGCCGCAGTCGCAGCACGCACGCCCGCCAGCAGCAGCGACCGGCGACGCCAGCCCAGTCGATCAGCCAACGCCAACTCAGGCTCGGCCGATGCAGCGGACGTACACGTAATCCGATTCGATCGCATCTTGGCTCCCCTTCACGGCCGGGCCCGAACACCCGGAACCGCAGATCGACCGCAGCAACTCGCGCCTGCGACGGTCAGCAGGTCGGTGCGCCTGACGGACGGTTGCGCCCGTCTGGCGCAACCGGGTCACTTCACGCCGGTGACAACGTAGTCCTTGTCGTCCTGCGTGAACTCGAACTCCACCTTCTTGCCATCGGTGAGCTTGTCCATCAGCATCTTGTCCTTGACCTTGAAGCCCATCGTCATGGCCGGCCAGTTGAGCGACTTGATCGGCTCGTGCGCCAGCGTCACGACGCCGCCCTTGGCATCCACCTTCTTGACGGTCCCCATGGCCTTGTGGACCACCGACGCCGTCGCGGCCGGCTTCTTGGTCATGTCCATGCTTTTCATGTCGTCCATCTTCGGCTGGGCCATGGCCGCCATGGCGGGCGCGAGCAGGGCGAGGACCAGCGAAGGGAGTGCAGCTTTCTTCATGTCGATTTCCTTTGAGGAGGGTTGAGATGAGCGCAAACGGAGCTCTGGCGGTAGGACGGATAAGCACTGGCGCTGCTGTCGCGCAACGCGAGTTGCGCGGCACCGGGTTGAGGCGCCAGTGCAGGAAGGCGATCAGGCAGCAGCACGCTGCCTCCGCCAGAACGCCAGACGCCAAGCCGAAGGCTCAGGCTTGCGCCGCATCAGCAGGTAGGCCGCCGGGATCACGAACATCGACAGCAGCGGCGCAGTGATCATTCCGCCGACCATCGGCGCGGCGATGCGCTGCATCACTTCCGAGCCAGTACCGGTGCCCCACATGATCGGGAACAGGCCGGCCAGGATCACCGCCACCGTCATCGCCTTCGGGCGCACACGCAGCACCGCGCCTTCGCGGATCGCGTCGAGCAGGTCGTCGGTGCCAGTCCTGCCCTGGGCAACGCGGGCATCCCAGGCCTGCTTCAGATACAGCAGCATGATCACGCCGAACTCGGCGGAGACACCGGCCAGCGCGATGAAGCCGACGGCCCCCGCCACCGAGAGGTTGTAGTTCAGCAGGTACAGCAGCCAGATGCCGCCGACCAGCGCGAAGGGCAGCGTCGCCATGATCAGCAGCGCGTCGTCGAAGCGCTTGAAGGTCAGGTACAGCAGCACGAAGATGATCAGCAGCGTGAACGGCACCACCACCTTCAGCTTGGCGGTCGCGCGCTCCAGGAACTCGAACTGCCCCGACCACGAGACCGAGTAGCCTGGTGGCAACTGGACCTTCTCGCCAACGACACGCTGCATGTCCTGCACCGCCGACCTCAGGTCACGGCCTCGGATGTCCACGTACACCCAGCCCGACAGGCGTGCGTTCTCGCTGCGCAGCATCGGCGGCCCGTCGGTGATGCGGACGTCGGCCACGTCGGACAGCACTAGGCGCGCACCGCGTTCGCTGACGATCGGCAGCGCGCGCAGCTTCTCCAGTGAATCGCGCGTCTCACGCGGGTAGCGCAGGTTGATCGGGAAGCGCTGCAAGCCTTCGACCGTCTCGCCAACGTTGTCTCCCCCCACTGCCGAGGTGATGACCGACTGCACGTCGGCGATGTTCATGCCGAAGCGCGCCGCCGCGTCGCGGTTGATCGTCACGTCCACGTAGCGCCCGCCGGTCAGCCGTTCGGCCAGCGCGCTGCTGACACCAGGTACGTCCTTCAGGGCCTTCTCGATCTCGCCGGCCACGCGGTCGATGGTTGCCAGATCGGTGCCCGCGACCTTGACGCCCACCGGGCTCTTGATGCCGGTGGCCAGCATGTCGATGCGGTTGCGGATCGGCGGCACCCAAATGTTGGCCAGGCCCGGCACCTTGACGATGCGATCCAGTTCGTCAACCAGCTTGTCCTGCGTCATGCCCGCTCGCCACTGGCTCTTCGGCTTGAACTGGATCGTGGTCTCGAACATCTCCAGCGGCGCCGGGTCGGTGGCGGTCTCGGCGCGGCCGGCCTTGCCGTAGACGCTGACCACCTCGGGCACGGTCTTGATCAGGCGGTCGGTCTGCTGCAGCAGTTCGGCCGCCTTGCCCGCACTCAGGCCCGGCAACGCCGACGGCATGTAGAGCAGGTCGCCCTCGTCCAGGCGCGGCATGAACTCGCCGCCGATGTGCTGCAGCGGCCAGAGGCTTGCCACCAGCACGAGCGCGGCCGCGGCCAGCGTGAGCTTGGGGGCCCGCAGCACGGCGTTCAACAGCGGCCGGTAGACCGCGATCAGGAAGCGGTTGAGCGGGTTGGTCTTCTCATCCGGGATGCGTCCACGGATCAGGTAGCCCATCAGCACGGGGATCAGCGTGGCCGACAGCCCGGCCGCAGCCGCCATGGCGTAGGTCTTGGTGAAGGCCAGCGGCGAGAACAGCCGCCCCTCCTGCGCCTCCAGCGTGAACACCGGGATGAACGACAGCGTGATGATCAGCAGCGAGAAGAACAGCGCCGGCCCGACCTCGGCGGCCGAGTCGCCGATCACCCGCCAGCGCTCCTCACCTTCAAGCTTCTGGTCCGGATGCGCATGGCTCCAGTGTTCGAGGTGCTTGTGCGCGTTCTCGATCATCACCACCGCCGCATCGACCATCGCGCCGATGGCGATGGCAATGCCACCGAGCGACATGATGTTGGCGTTGACGCCCTGGTAGCGCATCACGATGAAGGCGGCGAGGATGCCCAGCGGCAACGAGACGATGGCGACGAAGGCCGAGCGCAGGTGGAACAGGAAGATGAAGCACACCACCGCAACGACGATGAACTCCTCGAGCAGCTTGAAGCCGAGGTTCTGCACCGCACGCTCGATCAGGCTGGAACGGTCGTAGGTTGGGACGATCTCGACGCCCTTGGGCAGGCTGCCCTGCAGCTGCTGCAGCTTGGCCTTCACGGCGGCAATCGTCTCCAGCGCGTTCTTGCCCGAGCGCATCACGATCACGCCGCCGGTGGCCTCGCCCTCGCCGTCGAGCTCACCGATGCCACGCCGCATCTCGGGGCCGACCTGGATGCGCGCCACATCGCCCAGGCGCACGGACACGCCGGCATCTGTGCTCAGCAGCGGGATCTTGCGGAAGTCATCGAGCGACTGCAGGTAGCCCGATGCGCGCACCATGTACTCGGCCTCGCCAAGTTCGAGAACCGAGCCGCCACTCTCCTGGTTGGACTTGCGGATCGCCTCGACGACCTTGGTATGCGGCAAGGCGTAGGCCGCCAGCTTGTTCGGGTCGAGCACGATCTGGTACTGGCGCACCATGCCACCCACGGTCGCCACTTCGGCGACATTGGCCACCGTCTTCAGCTCGTACTTGAGGAACCAGTCCTGCAGCGCTCGCAACTGGCCGGCGTCCATCTGGCCGCTGCGGTCGATCAGCGCATATTGGTAGATCCAGCCGACACCGGTGGCGTCGGGGCCCAGCGAAGCCGTGGCGCCAGGCGGCAGCCTCGCCTGCACCTGGTTCAGGTACTCCAGCACCCGCGAGCGAGCCCAGTACAGGTCGGTGCCGTCCTCGAACAGCACATAGACGAAGCTGTCGCCAAAGAACGAGTAACCGCGCACCGTCTTCGCCCCCGGCACCGACAGCATCGTTGTCGTCAGCGGGTAGGTGATCTGGTTCTCGACGATGCGCGGCGCCTGGCCGGGATAGGTCGTGCGGATGATCACCTGCACGTCGGACAGGTCAGGCAGCGCGTCCAGCGGCGTGCGCAGCACCGAATGGACGCCCCACGCGCTGAGCATCACGGTGGTCAGCAGCACCAGGAAGCGGTTCGCGATCGACCAGCGGATCAGCTTGGCAATCATGGCTTGCTCCCGGCGGCGGCAGCCGGGTTGGGCTCGGGCGCCAACACGGTGACGGCGCTCAGTTGCGGCAGGTTCTCCGCATCCATGTAGAACTCGAAGCCGACCTTGTCGCCAACGGCCAGCCCTCGCGGCAGCCCGCGCTGGGATGGCTTGAAGTCCATCGTCATGGCGCCCCATTTCAGCGAGGCGATGGGGCCGTGCGAGAGCGTGACGGCGTCGCGGTCGATCTTTTCGACCTTGGCCTCGCCCTGGTGGCGCGGCGCGTTATTGGCGGCGGTGGGTTGGGGCTCGACATTCAGTCGCGCCTCGACGCCCTTCAGGCTGGCTTCGGAATCGATCAGGAACTGCGAGGACACCACGACCCGCTGGCCGGCCTGCAGGCCGCGCTTGACCTCGGTCTGGCCGCCGCTCTCGATGCCGATCTCGACATCTACGGGACGGAAGCGGCCTCCCTTCTCATCCTGTTCAGCCAGCATCACCACGGTGCGCCGGCCGGTCTGGATGATGGCTTCGGTGGGCACCAGCAGCGCCTTCTGCTCGCGCATGTCCGTGAACTGCATCTGCACAAACATGCCGGGCACCAGCGCGCCGCCGGGGTTGGCCAGCTCAAGGCGGGCCTTCAGCGTACGGGTGGTGGCGTTGACCTCGGGCAGGATAGCCTGCACCTTGCCGTCGAACTTCGTGCCAGGCACGGCCGGGCTGACGGCTTGAACCTTCGCACCTGGGCGCAGCAGCGCCGACTGGCTCTCCGGCACCTCGGCGTTGGCCCACACCGTGCCCAGACCGTTGATGCGGAACAGCGTGGCGCCGGACATCACCGTCATGCCTTCGCGCGCCATCAGCTCGGTGACGACGCCGCCGATCGGTGCGATGAGCGTGATGCGCGGCTGCGTGCGCCCGCTGCTGTCAACCAGCGCGATCTGCGCCTCGCTCATGCCGACCTGGCGCATGCGCTGTCGGGCGCCATCGACGAGCGGTGCGAGGTCGGTGCCCTCCATTCGGCGCACCGAAAGGAATTCCTCCTGGGCGGCGATCCAGTCGGGCACGTACAACTCGGCCAGCGCTTGCCCCTTGGCCACGCGGTCCAGCGTGGCACGCACATGCAGGCGCTCGACATAGCCGGTGGAACGCGCCTGCACGATGACCTGGTCACGCTCGTTGAACGCAATGCTGCCCACCGCAGACACCTGCGGCGACAGCGTGCCCTGCGTGACGGCGGCGGTGCGCACGCCCAGGTTCTGCTGGATACGCGGACTGACCGTGACCTTGCTGCCGTCGCTGTCGCCGTCGGCATAGACCGGCGACATCATCATGTCCATGAACGGCGACTTGGCCGGTTTGTCGAACTTGTTCCCCGGCACCATGGGGTCGTGGTAGTACAAGACCTTCCTGCCAGTCGTCGGATCGACGTCGCCGGCCTTGATGCCCGCCTTGATGTGTCGGCGCGTGGCGTCCTCGCCTGATTCATTGGACGGGGTCCCGACGGGCGCGGCCGTCGAAGCCGCTCCTCCCGCCGTTGCGTCGCTACCGGCTGCGGGAGCCATGCCCATGCCGCGGTTCATGCCGATGGCGTAGAGGCCATAGCCGGCAGCACCGAGCACGCCCACCGCGATCAGGCCGATCAAGAGGGGTTTGAGTTTCGTCATGTTCATTTCTCCGTGACGGCGCCTGCAGGGTGCTCGGCCGGTATCAGGTACTCGATCTGGGCCCACAGGCCCGCCGTCTCCATGTCGAGGCGCAGCCGGTCCATGCGGGTGTCGATCTCCATGCGCCGCGCTTCCAGCACGGCGCTCAGCGTGCCCCCGCCTCCGCGGTAGGCAGCGATCGCGGCACGGGTGCGCTCGCTGGCCAGCGGGATCAGGTCATGGTCGTAGTGCGTCAGGCGATCCCGATTGCCTTGCCACTCCTGCAGCCATGCGCGGGTCTGCGCCACATGCTCGCGCGTGGCCTCTTCGCGCTGGGCTGTCACCTGCTCGGCCAGTGCGAGCTTGGCCGACACCTCGCGGTCCTGCCGGTTCTTCGGGTCCCACTGCCAGGGGATCGAGAGATTGACGGAGACCATGTTCGAGTAGGCCGAACTGCGCTGGCTGTAGGTCAGCTCGACGCTCCAGTCCGCGCGCTTGCTGGCGCGCGCGACGTCCGCCTCGGCCCGGGCCAGGGCTTCCTGGCGGACCATCAGCGCGATCTGCGGGTGATGGGTCAGTTCGGCTTCCAGGCGCTCGGCGTCCAGGCGGATCATGCCCAGGTCGGGTGGCACGCCGAGCGCCTGGTTCGCGCCCTCGCCCACCCAGCGCGCGAGCCGCGTCTTGGCCGTGGCAATCTGCCGATCGGACTGCCGGATACGGTCTTCGATCTGGGCAACGGCCGACCGCGCCGCAAACACATCTGTCTGCATGCCGCGTCCGCCCCGGTACGCCGCCTCTGCAGCCTCGATCTGCAGGGCGGCTTCGGCACGCTGCGTCTGCAACAACTCGCGCATGCGCTCCTGGTACAGGCGATCCAGCCAGGCCATCGCGGTGTCGCGCCGCAGGTCGGCCAGCGCCACGGCACGCCCAGCTTCGGCCACCTCAGCCTCGCGCTCGAACCGCCCTGCGCGGGCTGTGCGCTTGTCGGCGCGCGTGAACTCCTGCATCACGCCCACCGTGGCCATCGTGGAGGAATCACGAGTGAAGCTGAACCGGTCCGGCCCGCTGATCGGCAGGCTGCTCAGCCCGGTCTTGAGCACCGGATCGGGCAACTGCCCTGCGATAAACGCCATCTGGCGTGCCGCGGCGGCGCCGGCGTCCTGGGCAACCAGCAGGCGTGAACGCTCCTGGGCCAGGCGCAGCGCCTGCTCGAGGCTCAGGGATTGCTGCGCGTACGCATCCAGGCCGACAAGCTGCGCGCCCATGGCCAATGCAGCGGCCCAGCATCGCAGCGAACAGCGCGCACGCCGCTCGCGTTGAAACGGAACTGTGAACATGAAAACTCCAGACAACGAACCGGGGGCTTCGTGTCGGGCCCGATTCACGTCGGCGAGCAGGAACTCGCAAGACGCGGCCGGGCACGACCGACGCGCCGAGCGACCCGAAGGGCCCTCAGCGCCGCGTCGTCTGGAGGATCAGATTCGGTGCACGCAGTGCAGGATGGCGTGCGGTGGAGACGCCGCAACCAGTGCACTCAGCGTGGCCGCCGCAGGACGCGGCGGTGGTGCCGTCACGGGCACCAGCGGCAGGGAATACAAAGCGGCCAGCACGACCGCCGGCGCATTCAAGGTCGGCGCGTGATCGCTCTGCTGACCATATTTGCAGTGCTCGGCGCAGAGATTGGGCGCTGCGGGATCCAGGGCGCCAGCCATGTCGTCGCAGTTGCCGGCCTGTGCGGCCGACATGTCGGCGTTTGCACTGCTCTGTTCAACTGCCGAGATGCTCGCATCGGGCATCTGCATGGCAGTTGCCGCGGGCAGCGCCAGGGAGGGGCAGGCATAGGCGGCAATGAGCATCTGCGTTGCCAGCACGACGCCGACGAGGCCACGGGCCACCGCCTTCAGGAAAGAGCGCGTCATGGTTGCGAACCCCGAAACGCCAATGGCAGCGCATTGAATGCGCAGCACGGGTTGCGGGTTGGAGAGGCGATCATGAGGGCCAAAACTGATTGGGCAGTGAACGCTGGAGGTCACCCAGCACCTGTTAGTGTAGGGGCAACCATCTGTATTGGGGTGAATGAATTGGGGCGAATGTCAGGCTTGCTACTGGCTCACATGCGACATATTCGCGCTGCTCGGATTCGAGCTTTGCACCCGACGCCTTTCAACGAGCCAGGCCGCAAGCCGACCGTGATGAACGGGCACCCGAGGATGTTCTCGGCGAACTTGGCGAGGGCGAGAACGCAGGGTCGAAGCCCAGGCTGGCCCCTCTACGGACCATTGCATCCATGCAAAGACCTCCTGCTTGCCAGCAACCAAATGCCGACCGCCGCGAGCGCCAGGTAGTTGGCCACCATGAACCAGGGCGTAGTCCACGCGATGCCGTCGAAGCCGCGCTCGGTGAACGGATAGAGCACCGGCACGGCGTAGTAGTCGGCCGAATGGGTGAACACGTCGATCACGATGTGCGACCACCAGCCGAGAAGCGGAAACCAGAGCGACCGCCGCAAGCCCCAGACCAACAGGGTTGCCAGCGCGGCGATCGGTGCGCTGTGCATCACGCAGTGCAGGTGGTGCGACCACAGCTGGACCAGCTGCGGCAGGCCCGGCTCCTGGCCCGGGATCGCCACCGCATAGCCGCGCAAGGCGGCGAAGGAGCCATCGCTGAACAGCCACCACCCCGCGATGGGCAGCAGATGCAACACGTCGGGCAGTGCCGCCAGGATCAGCGTGGCGACCACCGTCGTTTGCGATAGCCGCCTGCGGCGGTGCACCACCGCTGCACCGACCGCGGCCCAGAGCGTGTGCGCGATGATGTCCACGGTAGGCCCGGTACTCAGTCCTGCAGCAGCGTAGCCTTGCGCAGTCGCAGCGCGTTGGTGATCACCGACGCCGAGCTCAGGCTCATCGCCAGCGCCGCGATCATCGGCGACAGCAGCCAGCCGGTGAACGGAAACAGCACCCCGGCCGCCAGCGGCACGCCCAACGCGTTGTAGACGAAGGCGAAGGCCAGGTTCTGCTTCATGTTGGCGACCGTGGCCACCGACAGCGCCCGGGCGGTCGCGATGCCGCGCAGGTCGCCCTTCACAAGAGTCAGCTGGGCGCTGTTCATCGCCACGTCTGTCCCCGTGCCCATCGCGATGCCCACATCGGCGCGTGCCAGCGCCGGCGCATCGTTGATGCCGTCACCGGCCATGGCCACCCGTTTGCCCTCGGCCTGCATCCTGGCGACGAGTTCCAGCTTGTCAGCCGGCTTGACCTCGCCGTGGACCTCGTCGATGCCCAGCCGCTGGCCGACCGCGCGTGCGGTCGTCAGGCCATCGCCCGTGGCCATCACAACCCGCAGGCCCGCTGCGCGCAGCGACTTGAGCGCATTGGGCGTCGTCGCCTTGACCGGGTCCGACACGGCCAGCAGCCCGGCCAGCCGCGCATCGACGGCCAGGTGCATCACGCTCGCCCCCTGCGCCCGTAGCGCTTCCGCCTGCGACGCGAGCGGTACCACATCGACCCCCAACTGCGCCATCAGCGCGGTGTTGCCGAGCGCGAGGGATCGACCGCCGACCGTGCCGCGCACGCCGATGCCCGACTCGGAATCGAACTGCTCGGGCTTCTCCAGCGACAGGCCCCGCTGCCGCGCTGCGGACACGATGGCGGCTGCCAGCGGGTGTTCGCTGCCCTGGTCCAGGCTAGCCGCCAGGCGCAGCACCTCGTCCTCGCTGTTTCCGGGCGCGGCCACCGCGCGCTCGAAGCTCGGCCGTCCTTCGGTCAGCGTGCCGGTCTTGTCGACGATGAGCGTGTCGATCTTGCGCAGGTTCTCGATCGCCGCGGCGTCCCGGAACAGCACCCCGCTCGTCGCCCCGCGGCCGGTCGCGACCATGATCGACATCGGCGTGGCCAGGCCCAGCGCACAGGGACACGCGATGATCAGCACGGCCACCGCGTTGATCAGACCGTAGACCCAGCTCGGCTCCGGTCCGAAGAAGCCCCAGGCGAAGAAGGTCAGCAGCGCGATCCCGACCACACCGACGACGAAGTAGCCCGCCACCTGGTCGGCCATGCGCTGCATCGGCGCCCGCGAGCGCTGCGCCATCGCCACCATCTGAACGATCTGCGCGAGCACCGTCGCCGAGCCGACGTGCTCGGAGCGCATCACCAGCGCGCCGCTGGTGTTCATCGTCGCGCCGATCAGCTTGTCGCCGACCCGCTTGGTCACCGGCAGCGGCTCGCCGGTCAGCATCGACTCGTCCAGCGCGCTGCTGCCCTCCACCACGACACCGTCGACCGGCACCTTCTCGCCCGGGCGCACGCGCAGCAGGTCACCCACGTGGACATGCGTGAGCGGCACGTCCGACTCGCTGCCGTCGGCCGCGATGCGGCGTGCCGTCTTCGGCGCGAGACCCAGCAGCGACTTGATGGCCGCGGAGGTCTGCGAACGCGCCTTCAGCTCCAGGATCTGGCCGAGCAGTGTCAGCGAGATGATCACCGCCGCCGCCTCGAAGTACACCGCGACGCGGCCCATCGACACGAACGAGGCCGGGAACACCTGCGGCGCCACGGTAGCGACAACGCTGTAGGCGAAGGCCGCGCCGGTACCCAGGCCGATCAGCGTCCACATGTTGGGGCTGCGGTTGGCGATCGACTGCGCGCCGCGCACGAAGAACGGCGCGCCGGCCCACAGCACGATCGGCAGGGTGAGCACCAGTTCGATCCAGCTCTGCCGCGCCATGTCGAACCAGCCGAGGCGGTGGCCGAACATCGCCATGACCGTGACCACGACGGTCAGGGGCAGCGTCCACCAGAAGCGGCGCTTGAAGTCGACCAGCTCCGGGTTCTCGGCCTCGTCGAGTTCCGGCAGCACCGGCTCAAGCGTCATGCCGCATTTCGGGCAGTTGCCGGGGTGGTCCTGCCGGATCTCGGGGTGCATCGGGCAGGTGTAGACCGCGCCAGGCGCAGCCTCGGCAGGCGCGGGTGCGGGCGCAGCAGGCGCCGCCGGCTGCACATAGCGCGCGGGGTCGGCGGTGAACTTGCCCAGGCACTTCGCGCTGCAGAAATAGTACGGGCGGCCTTCATGCTCAGTCCGGTGCTCGGACTGCGCGGTGACGGTCATGCCACAGACCGGGTCCTTCAGCGGTTGGGTCACCGACGGTGCGGCGGCGTCGTGGTGCGCGTGGTGGGGTTCGTGCCCCGCCCCGTGCGCATGTCCTTCGTGGCCTACGTGATGATGCGCGTGGTCGTCTGCGCCCGGGGTGGTGCCATGGACGTGCCCGTCGTGGCCGTTGTGCGACTTCATGTCCATGCTCTCAGGCGTCCCGGTTCGTCGAGCGGTCCGTACCCGCGTCGTAATGGCCATGGTGACCGTGGCCCCCGTGTCCGTGGAACAGATGCATCACCGGGCAGGCCAGCAGCAGGAGGTAAGGCCAGTAGCCGGCAACGTGCCCCCAGTGCTCGCGCAGCAGGAAGAAGGCGGCGATCAGCGCCGTCATTGCCGCAGCAACCCAGAGGGCCCGCGCCGGGCGGGCCGGCACAGGGGAGGTGGTCGAGGTGTGAACATGGTCGGTCGACATGGTGGGCTCCTTGTGGGGACCGGGTGGTTCAACCTTGCAGAGGCACCGGGTTCATGCCACCAAAGTTAGACCTTCCCATGATGTGAAGGTCAAGCAGTTTCGTGCGCTCGACCGACGTGCGGGATGAAGCGAGGTGTTCGAGCCGCATAGCGCTCGAACTCGGCGCCGAATCGGGCCCGCATCTCCGACTCCTCCGTCACGGCGAGCTTGCCGTACATCACCAGCAGCACCGGGAACATCAGCAGCGTCAGCACGGTCGGCCACTGCAACAGGAATCCGAACAGGATGAGCACGAAGGCGACGTACTGCGGGTGTCGGATGCGTTCGTAGGGACCGCTCACGGCCAGCGTCTGGCGGCGCTGCGCGTGGTACAGCACGTTCCAGGCGCTGGAGAGCAACCAGAAGCCTCCGCCCAGGAAGGCATAGCTCAGCAGGTGCAGCACGCCCGAGTGCGGATCGCCGCCGCAGCCCTTGTCGCCCAGCAGCGTTGCCCAGAGGTGGCCGGCGTCGTGCGACAGGATGTCCAGCCCGGGATAGCGGGTCTGCAGCCAGCCCGACAGCAGGTAGATCGTCAGCGGGAAGCCGTACATCTCGACGAAGAGCGCGACGATGAAGGCGGCGAACGCCCCGAAGGTGCGCCAGTCGCGGGCCGTCTGCGGCTTGAAGAAGCTGAAGGCGAACATGATGAAGATGGCCGAGTTCAGGAGCACAAGGCTCCACAGGCCATAAGCGGGTGTGCCGTAGTTCATGGCGCAGCTCCCGTGTTGTCGCCAGAGCCCGGCATGGCCGCAGGCCGCTCAGCGGGTGTGGGCGTGCCGCCGCGACCGTGATGGCCGTGGTGACCACGATGCATGAAGACGTGCATCAGCGGGCAGGCCAGCAGCACGAGCCAGGGCAAGGCGCCGAACAGGTGGGCGCGGTGCTCGGTCCAGAGGAACCAGGCCGCGACGCCGGCCAGCACCAGCCAGCCGATGCCGTAGCGCGAACGCCAGAACGACGGGGTCGACTGGCCGTGGGTGTGGAGGGTGTCCATGAGGATCTCCGGTGTCGTCGACCGTCACCGGGCCGACGGTGGGTTCAGCAGCCGCTGCATCATCATTTCCATCATCATCTGCATCATCTCCATGCGCCCTTCCATCATCTGGTGGCGCTTGGCCATCTCGGCTGGCATGCCCTTGCCATCGCCCATGCCGGCTCCCATGGCTCCCATGCCGCCCATGCCCTTCATCATGTCCATGCCGTCCTGCATGGCCTTCATGTGATCGGCCATCAAGGCCTGGCGCTCGGCGGGTGTCTTGGCGTTCATCATCTTGTCGTGCATCTCGCGCATGGCCTTCATGCGCTCCTGCATGGCGGGCATCGAGGCAGCGGGTGCCGCAGCGGAGGCTTCCGGGTGGTGGGCGGCGTGCTCGTCGGCGTTCGCGGCCGGAGCGCCCGCGGTGCCGCCAGGGCTGGCGCAGGCCGTGAGAAGCACGAGAGTCGCAACGGCAGTGAGGGTCGTGACGGTAGACATGTGGATCTCCTGATCGAGAGAGGCAGGCGGTTGTTCGCCACGGAAGGAACGACGGTCGAACTCGGCGGAGTCGCCAATGACCGGACGTGCGCAGGCCACCGGTCCGGGAGCACGTCCCGCCGGCGGCCAGGCATGGAGATCTATAGGGTCAGGCGCAGGAAGCGGATGACCAGGGGCGGCCCCTGGGAGCCGGGTCGCTGTGACGACAGCCCCCAGCCCGTGCTGCCCGTGGCAGCGATCGGCTGCCAGGGCTGTGCGAGCACCGCGAAGACCGCGCTGCCATCGACGGCAGGCAGCTTGACCTTGACGACGGCCGAGGACTCGTCGTCGCAGAACTTCAGGCAACTCTTCTGGCCGGAGTCCGACCCATGGTGGTGTCCAGGCCTTTCGCCGTCGTCGCGGTGCTGTTCATGCGATGCGACCTCGGCGTGCAGTTCCACGCGTTCCGGTCCCGCCGGCCCCAGCGCGCACGCATTCACAACGCCGGCCGCGAGGGCCAACAGCCAGACCACCAACGTCACACCGGCGGTGCGGCGCAGTTGTCGAGGGGTGAAGTGAAAAATGGACATCGAAGGATCGGGAACTCCTCCAGCCTACGACTCCCATCAATGGCGCTCTTGCGCGAGATCAAGTCGCACGATCGCCCGCCTGCTCGACTCTACTTCCGCGTCAGCGTGACGGATAGCTTCGTCGACGCCGTGGTCTTGTTGGTCCACATCCAGCAGTAGTCCTGTCTGGAGTCGACCGACAGGTCCCCCTGAAGTCGCTTGACGTTGTCCTTCTTGGCCGGGTACCGAACGTCCTTGTCCACGTGATAGTGGACGTTGAAGTTGAGGGCGCGGTCGGCTTCGAAGGACCACTGCACGGCCTGTCCCGCCTCCAACGGACCGCAGATCTCGGCGAACTTGCCAGGCGCGATCGTCAGGCTGCGCTCGAAGCGACCCGCGTCCTGCCATTGCAGCTCGATGACTTCTGCCAGGGCCGCAGCGGCGCCCATCAAGAGCGAGACGCCGGCCAGAACGCCGGCTGCTGCTCGGTGCCCACGCACTCCCGTCCCTGCGGCTTGGATCACTTCGCCGCCTGGATGTCGGTGACCACGAAGCCCGTGTCGGATTTCTGGACGACGAAGCGGACCTTGTCGCCGACCTTGACCTTGTCGAGCACGCCGGCATCCTTCACCTGGAAGACCATGGTCATCGGGGGCATGTCGAGGTTCTTGATCTCGCCGTGCTTGATGGTGAGCTTCTTCGCGTCCTTGTCGACCTTGCGGATCTCGCCCTCGGTCATGTCGGCGGCTGACGCGGCGGCCGCGGGATGGTGGGCCGAGTGGTCCTCGGCCTTCTGCTGCGCCGGTGCGGGAGCCGACAGGACAACGAGAAGGGCGGCCATGGTGATGGTTTTCATGATGAGATTCCTTTGGAGGGGTTGGTTGAATCCGGATTCGACGATGCTGGGGTGGTTGTCGATCACTTGGCAGAGACGGTGATCTTGCCGACCATGCCGGCCTGGTAGTGGCCCGCGATCAGGCAGGCAAACTCGAAGTCGCCCGGCCGGTTGAAGGTCCAGACGATCTGGCCGGTTTTGCCGGGCGGCACGTGCGCCATGTAGGGCTCGTCGTGTTCCATGCCCGGGAACTTGACCATCAACTCGGCGTGCTTGCCGTTTTCGGCCTTGGTGCCGATGACAAACTCGTGCATCACCTTGCCGGCGTTTCGGGCAACGAATCTCACCGTCTCGCCCAGCCGAACCTCGATGAGATCGGGCGTGAACCGCATGTTGTCGGCCATGCCGACCTCGATGCTGCGCTTGGCAGCCTTGGCATCGCCGGCGATGCCCCAGTCTTTCTGTTCCTTCTTGACCGGTCCGGCCTTCTTGGGGTGGCTTTCGTCACCGTGGGCCAGGACTAGCCCCGGCGCGCCGAGAAGGGTGGCAGGAATGGCGACGAGCAATTGACGCTTGCTGATATGCATGGGGATGTCCTCTTGAGGCAGGAAAGTGTTTGGACGGAACGCTGAGGTCAATGGCCGCTGTGCCCGCTCGCGGGCTTGCGCACCCGCACCTCGATTTCCTTCGAAGGCTTGGCCATCGGCGGCATGGCGCCTGGCCCCGGGCTGGCGTCAGCCTTGAAGCGGGCCGGATCGGGCAGACTGCCGGTGAACTCGTAGGCCACGGTCCCGGGAGGGTGCTTGTACCAACCCGGATCGCTGTAGTCGCCGGGCTTCTGATCCGCACGCACCTTCAGCACGCTGAACATGCCGCCCATGCCCACCGCCCCAAAGGGCCCTGTGCCGGTCATCATTGCGGCGGTGTTGTCGGGCAGCGGCATCTCCATCTCGGTCATGTCCTTCATGCCACGCTCGCCCATCACCATGTAGTCCGGAATCAAGCTGGTGATCTGCTTGGCCACGCCGCGGTGATCCACGCCGATCATGGTCGGCACGTTGTGCCCCATCGCATTCATCGTGTGGTGGCTCTTGTGGCAGTGGAAGGCCCAGTCGCCCTCTTCGTCGGCGAGGAAGTCGATCTGCCGCATCTGGCCGACCGCCACGTCCGTCGTCACCTCGTACATCCGGGTGCTCTTGGGCGTCGGGCCGCCGTCGGTCCCGGTGATGAGGAACTCGTGCCCGTGCAGGTGGATCGGGTGGTTCGTCATCGTCAGGTTGCCGATGCGGATGCGGACCTTGTCGTTCTTGCGCACCACGAGTGGATCGATGCCCGGGAAGATGCGGCTGTTCCAGCTCCACAGGTTGAAGTCGAGCATGGTCATGATCTTGGGCGTGTAGGCCCCAGGATCGATGTCGTAGGCGTTGAGCAGGAAGACGAAGTCACGGTCCACCTCGTCGATCAGCGGATGCTTGGCCTTGGGGTGGGTGATCCAGAATCCCATCATCCCCATCGCCATCTGCACCATCTCGTCGGCATGCGGGTGGTACATGAAGGTGCCGGGGCGCCGTGCCACGAATTCGTAGACGTACGTCTTGCCTGGCGGAATGCCGGGCTGGTTCAGCCCAGTCACGCCGTCCATGCCGTTGGGCAGACGTTGGCCGTGCCAGTGGATGCTGGTGAGTTCGCCCAACTTGTTGGTGACGAACAGGCGCACGCGGTCGCCTTCGACGACCTCGATGGTTGGGCCCGGACTCTGGCCGTTGTAGCCCCACAGGTGCGCCTTGAAGCCGGGGGTCATCTCGCGCACCACCGGCTCGGCCACCAGGTGGAACTCCTTGACGCCGTTGTTCATGCGCCAGGGCAAGGTCCAGCCGTTGAGCGTGACCACCGGGTTGTAGGGCCGCCCCGTGTTGGGCACCAGCGGTGGCATGGTGTCGGGCTTGGTCTGGATGACCGGCTCCGGCAGGGCGGCCATGGCCACCTTGCTGACGGAGGCTGCAGCGGCGGCAGCTGTGAAGGCGCCGGCGCCGCCCAGCATCTTGCGTCGGGAAAGCATGTGGAGTTCCTTCATGTTCAGTGGCCTTGGGCTTCAGCCGCCGTTGTCGCGCCGGCAGGGCCGGCAGCCGCCGCCAGGCTGGGTTTGCCAATCAAGGCCATGTCGAGATCGGCCTGCGCAATCCAGAAGTCGCGCTTGGCCTCGATGGCGGCGTTGACGCTCCCGATCTGCGCACGCGCGTCGGCCAGCAGCTCGAACACCCCGATCAGCATGCCGTTGTAGCGAAGCACGTTCTCCTCGGCGATCTGCTTGCGCAGCGGCACGATCTCGTCCTGGTGGTGGCGCGCGATGTCGTAGGCGGAGCGCCAGGCACCGTAGGCTTCGCGCACCTCGGAGCGCGCGTTGATGGCTGTCTCCGCTGCGCGGTGCACGGCCTGCATGTAGACCCCTTCCGCACGGGCCACGCGGGCCCCACCCCAGTCGAACAACGGCAGTTCGACGCCGATCTCCCAGCCGCGCTGTGTGGGAGCCTCGTTGGAGCTGTTGCGCACCGCGCCGAGTTCGAGCACGTTGATGAAGCGTGTGGTCTTCGTCAGGCCGAGGTTGCGCGCGGTCTGCTCGGCGGCGAGCTTGGCGCCCTGCACATCCAGCCGCTGCGCCAGCGCGACGCGCTCGATGTCCGGGCGGTCGACCAGATCCTGCGGCAGGTCCGGGAGTCGATCCGGGAGATTGAACTGGGTCTGCGCGCCCCAGAGGCCAAGCAGCCGCGTCAGACGTTCGCGAGTGGCCCGCTGGGCCTGCTCGGCGCGAGCGAGGTTCAAGGCGGCGTCGGCGTAGAAGCTCTGTTCGCGGGCTCGCTGCAGCTTGTTGAAGTTGCCGACCTGCTCCATGCGACGCGCAAGTTCGGCGCTCGCCTCCGCGGCCTGCTTCACCTGACGCATGTAGCGCACTGTCTCTTCCGCGGCCAGCGCTGTGACCCAGGCCTTGCGTGTGTCTGCCGCCACCGACAGCATGGTCATCGTGACCATGCCCTTGGTGGCCTCGAAGCGCCGCGCCTCCATGGCACTGATCATCGGCATGGCGATCAGCCGCGCGAGGCTGAAGTGGATCCCGCGCTCCAGCTCGATCTCGTCGCCGCGCCGCAGACGGCTGAAGCTGAAGCCGGGGTTCGGGACGCGGCCAGCCTGAACCACTTCAGCTTCCGTGATGCCCAGTTCCTGGAAGCTGGCCTGCAGCCCACGGTTGTTCAGCAGCGCGATCTGGACCGCATCGTCCGCGGACAGCGGCTTGGCCAGCAGTTCTGCGACACGCTGGTCGATGCCGTCCTGGTCGCCAGGTGTGCGGGCCCAGCGGACCTCCTTGCCGAGCCGCTCCCTGGCGGCTTGCTCGACCGTGGAGAAGCCGCCGTCCGGGCTGAAGGAGGCACAGCCGGCGAGCGTCGCAGCCGCAGCGAGCAGGAGCACGAGCTGCAGGCGTGGCCTGACCACCGGTGGGCCCCAGTTCGATGGTGTGAGCACGATCGTCTTCATGGCATCTTGTGGCCGCCATGCCCTTGCGGCATGGGCATGGCCTTGGTGGCAGGTTGGGCGGGCGTTGCGGCGGGCGCCGACGCGGCGGGGTCGGGCTGCTGCGCATCGCGGGCGTAGGCGCGCCAGCCACCGATGCGCGCGGCGGTGTCGTTGGCCTCGC
>JAFLDI010000200.1 GCA_017302485.1 Burkholderiales bacterium
TTCCGATCTCGGCTGCTTCGATCAGACTGCGCGTGCGCACCGCGGCGATCACGCTCATCACCACCAGCATGATGATCAGCACCAGGGTGGGGGTCCACAGACGGGTCGAGAGTTTGAGCGTCATGGCGCAGGCCTGATCAGAAGGTGGTCCAGTCGTCGTCGCTGATCGCGGCGGCGGCGACAGATGCGGGTGCGGCTGCCGGCGCAGACGCGGGGGCTGCCGGCGCCGGCCGCGGGGAGGGCGTCGAGCGTGGCGGCTCAGTTGCGGCGACCACCGGCAGCACTGCCAAAGCCGCCGTTGCCGGGCTGGCAGCGATCGGCACGGGCGTCGCCGCATCGCCCAGGCGGAAGGTGGCCACCAGGGTGTTCAGGTTTTCGGCCTGCTGGCGCAGGCTGGCGGCAGCGGCGGCCCCCTGCTCGACCAGCGCGGCGTTCTGCTGGGTCATCAGCTCCAGGCTGCCGATGGCCTCGCCCACATGGCCGATGCCGCTGCTCTGCTCCTGACTGCTGGCCGCGATCTCCTGCACGATGTGGGTCACGCGCTGCACCGAGCCAACGATCTCGTCGATCGTCTGGCCGGCCTCGCGCACCAGTGAAGATCCGCTCTCGACCCGCTCGGTCGAGCGGCCGATCAACTGCTTGATCTGTCGCGCCGCGTCGGCACTGCGTTGCGCCAGCGTGCGCACCTCCCCGGCCACCACGGCAAAGCCGCGGCCCTGCTCGCCGGCACGGGCAGCCTCGACGGCGGCGTTGAGCGCCAGGATGTTGGTCTGGAAAGCGATGCCGTCGATCACACTGGTGATGTCGGCGATCTGTCGGCTGGCCTGGGCCATCTCGTCCATGGTCTGCACCACGCGGCCCATGGCCTCGCCGCCACGGCGGGCGACGTCGCTGGCCGAGCTGGCCAGCTCGCTGGCCTGGCGCGCCGAGTCGCTGCCCGACTGCACGATGCGGGTGAGCTGCTGCATGTGCGAGGCGGTCTGCTGCAGATCGCCCGCCGCCCGTTCGGTGCGCTGCGACAGGTCGAGGTTGCCGCTGGCCACCTCGGTGCTGGCGATGCGGATGCTGTCGGCGCTGTCGCGCACCTGCGAGACGATGGCGCGCAGCGCTTCCTGCATCGACGACAGCGTCTGCATGAAGTGGGCCACCTCGTCCGAGCCCTGGCTGTCCAGGCGTCGGGTCAGGTCCCCATCGGACACCGCAGCGGCCGCCGCGGTGGCGGTGCCCAGCGGAGCGGTGATCGAGCGGGTGGTCGCCCACATCAGGCCGATGAAGCCGGCGAGCAGCAGCAGCACCGCGACCAGGCGCAGCATCGACAGGCGTTGCGCGGTGGCCATGGCCGCAGCTTCCTGGGCCTCCTGCGCTGCCTTCTCGGCCTGCGACCACCCCTGCACGGCCTGACGAGCCTGCTCCAGCGACTGGGCGGCGCGCTGCGCATAGGCGTAGCCTGCGGCGGCGTCCATCTTGGCGTCCACCACCTGCTGCAGAACGTCGCGGACCTCCTTGGTGTAGGCCTCCAGGCCCTCTGTGGCCGGGGCCAGCTGGGCGGCCTGTTCGCCCTGCGCCAGCTTCGTCAAGGCCTCGCGAGCCGTGCCGACGGCCTTCGTCCAGGCTGCCTGCGTATCGCTGGCCTCGACGGCGTTGTTGCCGGCCAGCAGAACGCCCTGTTCCAGCCGCTGGATGCGCTCGAGGGCCAGCCGGATGCCGGCATCGTCTGCATTGAACGCGGCCTGTCGCTGCAGCAGCGCAGCGCCATGCTCCTGCTGCTGTCGCAGCGACCAGGCGGCCCACAGGCCCAGGACGACGATGGCCACGGCCAGCAGCAGCATGCTGCCCAGCAGGCGTTGACGGATGCTCAGGCGACGAAGAAGGGCTTGCATGGTGCGATGCCGTCAGGCCGGCAGGCGGAAGGAGCCGACCACCTCGGCCAGGGTGCTCGCCTGGCCGCGCAGATGCTCGGCGGCGGCCGTGCTCTGCTCGACCAATGCGGCGTTCTGCTGGGTCACGCGGTCGAGGTCGGTGACGGCGGTGTTGACCTGGCCGATGCCCCGGCTCTGTTCAACAGAGGCCGCGGAGATCTCGCCGATGATGTCGCTGACGCGCTGGACCGAGGCCACGATGTCCTGCATCGTGGTGCCGGCCTCGCCCACCAGGCGCGAGCCGTTCTCCACCTGCTCGACGCTGGCGCCAATCAGGCGCTTGATCTCGCGCGCCGCGTCGGCACTGCGTTGCGCCAGGCTGCGGACCTCGCCCGCCACCACGGCAAAGCCACGACCGCTCTCGCCCGCCCGGGCGGCTTCCACAGCAGCGTTCAGGGCCAGGATATTGGTCTGGAAGGCGATGCCGTCGATGACGCCGATGATGTCGGCAATGCGGTGCGAAGCGGCATTGATCTCGTTCATCGTCTGCACCACCTGGGCGACCACCTCGCCGCCGTGGCTGGCCACGCCGCTGGCGGCCTGCGCCAGCCCGCTCGCCTGCTGGGCGTTGTCGGCGCTGTGGCGCACGCTGCCGGTCAGCTCTTCCATCGAGCTGGCGGTCTGCTGCAGGCTGCTGGCGGCCTGTTCGGTGCGCTGGTTCAGGTCGGCGTTGCCCGAGGCCACCTCGCCCGAGCCCAACCGGATGTTTTCGCTGGCCTCGCGCACCCGACCGACGATGCGGCCCAGGCCGCCCTGCATCTGGTCCAGCGCGCGCAGAAGTTCGGCCAGCTCGTCGTGTCCCTGGTGATTGATGCGCCGGGTCAGGTCACCGTCGGCGATGGCCAGTGCCAGCTCGCGCGCCTGCACCATCGGCCGCGTGATCGATACCGAGTTGGCCAGGGTCAGCGGAACGACGATGAACACCGCCAGCGCCAGCACGCCCATGAAGACCATCGCCGTGCGCTGCATCTGTTGATCGAAGGAGGCGCGCGTCTCGTCGACTTCGTCCTTCAGAATGCCATCGATCTTGACCAGGTCGGCCTCGACCGCTTCGATGTGCTGCTTGCCCCGCGCGAACATCTTGTCGGCGGCGCGGGCGTTGTCGTAGGCGCCGTCCTGGATGCGGGTCAGCAGCGACTCGCCGAACTTGACGTAGGCGTCCACCTCGGCCAGCGCATGACGGGCCACCGGGTTGTCCTCGTCCTCCTCGCCTTCGAGCATGGCGCCCAGGGCGGTCTTCAGCGCGGCCACCTCCTTCTGCCACCGCTCGCGGTGGGCCAGCACGGCCACGCCGTCCTCATAGTCGATCAGCATGTTGCGTTCATGCAGGCGCAGCTCGCCCAGGTGGGTGTGCAGCGCGGCCGCATTGTTCATCTCGGCGACCGAGTGGTGCATGAACTCCTCGCCCAGCGAGGACAGGTGCCGGCCGCTCAGGAGTGCGGCTACGCCGACCAGGGCAAACAGCCCCAGCACGACGCCGATCGCGCCCAGCATGCGCAGGCGGATCGAGAAGCGCCGCATCAAGGGCATCAGGATGTCGAGCAAGATGATCTCCTGTCTCTGTCTCAGGGCCGCACCGCGATGCGGTGTCAGAAGGTTTCCCAGTCGCCGTCGCCGGCGGTTGTCGCGGCCGCGCTCGCCGGCGCCGCCGCTGCCGGTGTGGCTGGTGCTGACGGCGTGACAGCTGCGACGGGGGCACGGGGCCTCGGGACCATCGGTGGGGCGGGGCGCACCGGGGCCGCGGCTGGCGCCAGGGTCGTCAGGGCCTGTTCCTCGATCTGGAAGCTGTGCACTGCCGCCGCCAGGCGTCCGGCCTGGCTGCGCAGGCTTTCCGCGGCGGCGGCGCTCTGCTCGACCAGGGCGGCGTTCTGCTGGGTCATGCCGTCGAGCTGGGCGACGGCGTCGTTGACCTGGGCGATACCGCTGCTCTGCTCAGCCGTGGCTGCAGTGATCTCGGCGATGATGTCCGTGACGCGGCGAACGCTGTCGACGATCTCGCCCATCGTGCTGCCGGCGCTCTCGGCCAGGCGCGAGCCCGCCTCGACACGCTCGACGCTGCTGCCGATCAGTTGCTTGATCTCGCGCGCGGCATCTGCCGAGCGACCGGCCAGGCTGCGTACCTCGCTGGCCACGACGGCAAAGCCGCGACCCTGCTCGCCGGCGCGCGCGGCTTCGACCGCCGCATTCAGCGCCAGGATGTTGGTCTGGAATGCGATGCCATCGATCACGCCGATGATGTCGGCGATACGACGGCTGGCATCGGCAATCCGTTGCATCTGCTCGACCACCTCGCCGACCACCTCGCCGCCACGGGCGGCAGCCTGGGCGGCCGTGGCGGACATCTGATTGGCGGTGGTGGCCGAGTCGGCGGTGGAGCGCACCGTGCCGCTGAGCTGGGTCAGCGAGGAGGCGGCCTGCTGCAGCCGACCGGCGGTCTGCTCGGTACGCTGACTGAGGTCCTGGCTGCCCGAGGCGATCTGGCTGCTGGCTGTGGCAATGCCATCGGTGTTGCGACGGATGTCGGCGACCACTCCCTGCAGGCTCTGACGCATGTTCTCCAGCGCCTGCTGCAGCAGTCCCAGCTCGTCATGCCGGTCGGTGGCGACCGGCCGCGACAGGCGTCCGGCGGCAATCGCCCTGGCCTCCTCGACCAGGTGGTTCAGCGGACGGGTGACCGAGCGGGTCATGCGCCACGCCGCCAGGCCGCCGACCAGCAGGGCCAGCAGGCCCATGGCGACGACCAAGGCCTTGCCGCGGGCCGCGTCGGCACGGGCGGCCTCGACATGCGCTCGGCTGTTGCTGATCAGGCGTTCGACCAGTGCGGTGACGCTGGCCAGGTAGGCGTCTGCCGCCGGGCGCATCTCACTGTTCACCAGCGAAAGACCGCCCGCATCGGCGGCGTCGAGCGCCTTGAAGACCTTGTCCCGCGCGCCGACGTAGGCGGTGCGGTGTTTGCCCACGGCATCGAAGAGTTCGCGCTCGTCGGTCGACAGTTCGGATCCGTCGAGGGCCTTCTGCAGCGCCGAGATGCGCGCCGAGGTTTCCTTGATGGCCGGCGCCAGCAGCTCCTGCATGTCCGAGGTGTTGCCGGAGACCGCCAGCAGCAACGTGCGCTGCAGGTTCAGCCGGACCTGGCCCTCCCATTCGGTGACTTGGCGAATCTGCTCGGCCCCGTCGATCACATCGTTGATGGTCGCGCTCTGCCGCGAGAAGCCATACAGCGACAGGCCGGCCAGGCCCAGGGTCAGCGCCAGGACGACCGCATAGCCGGCGCTGAGTCGGGTGCCAATGAGACGGGAGGTGGACATGGGTACTGCGTCCTTCGGTCGGGTCAGTGGCGCGAGCGCCGGACCAGCGCGCCCACATCGAGGATCAGTGCCACCCGGCCGTCACCCATGATGGTGGCGCCCGAGACGTCGTTGACCTTGCGGTAGTTGGCCTCGAGGTTCTTGACCACCACCTGCTGCTGGCCGAGAAGTTCGTCGACCAGCAGGGCGACTCGGCCGCCCTCGGCCTCGACCACCACCATGATGTTGGAGACGTTGTCGAAATCGAAGCGTGGCACGTCGAAGACGCGCTCCAGGTCGATCACCGGCATGAACTCGTCACGCACTTCGACCACGCGGCCGGTGCCGCCGATGGTCTTGATCATGGTCTTCTCGACCTGGAAGGACTCGACCACCGAGGACAGGGGCAGGATGTAGACCTCCTCGCCGACGCCGATGCTCATGCCGTCCATGATGGCCAGTGTCAGCGGCAGGCGCACCCGCACGCTCATGCCGTAGCCTTCGGCCGAGTCGATCTCGACCGAGCCGCCCAGCGCGGTGATGTTCTTCTTCACCACGTCCATGCCGACGCCGCGGCCGGAGACATCGGTGACCACCTCGGCGGTGGAGAAGCCCGGCGCGAAGATCAGGTTGTAGACCTCGCCGTCGGTCAGGCTGTCGGGGGCGTCGATGCCGCGTTCGCGGGCCTTGGCCAGCAGCTTGGCGCGCGACAGGCCCTTGCCGTCGTCACGCACCTCAATGACGATCGAGCCGCCCTGGTGTGAGGCCACCAGGGTGATGGTGCCGTGCTCGGGCTTGCCCTTGGCCAGGCGCTCGGCGGGCAGCTCGATGCCGTGGTCGCAGCTGTTGCGCACCAGGTGGGTCAGCGGATCGGTGATCTTCTCGACCAGGCCCTTGTCCAGCTCGGTGGCTTCGCCCTGCGTGACCAGCTCGACCTTTTTGCCCAGTTTGCTGGCCAGGTCGCGCAGCATGCGCGGGAAGCGGTTGAAGACCATCGACATCGGAATCATCCGGATCGACATCACCGCTTCCTGCAGGTCGCGGGTGTTGCGCTCCAGGTCGGTCAGGCCCGAGAGCAGTTGCTGGCTGAGCTGCTGATCGCTGTCGCGGCTGTTCTGCGCCAGCATGGCCTGGGTGATGACGAGTTCGCCCACCAGGTTGATCAGCTGGTCGACCTTCTCCACCGACACCCGAAGCGTCGACGAGTCCAGGCCCTGGCCGGCGCTCTTGGCCTCGGCCTTGGGCGCGACGGGCTTGGGCGCCGCTGGCGCGCTGACCACCGGGGCGGCGGGTGCGGTCGGTGTCTCAGCGGCAGGGGTGCTGGTCG
>JAFLDI010000201.1 GCA_017302485.1 Burkholderiales bacterium
GGTCAAGGAGGCGCTGCGGCAGGCGCTGTCCGCGCGTACCTGAGCAGGCTGGCGCCGCATGGATGCATGGGGAGGTTGCGGCGAGATCCGACCTCAGCGATCGGCGCGAAGCTTGAATGACCCCTCGGCCACCAACCCAAGGTCCTTGGCGATGGCCGCCGCATGGGTGCGGGATTCCGCTCCCAGCTTGTCGAGGATGTGGCAGACGTGCGTCTTGATCGTATTGGTCGACACGCCGAGCTTGGATGCGATCAGCTCATTGCGATCACCCGCGGCCAGCAACTTCAGCACATCCTGCTCCCGATCGGAAAGCAGTGACCGCGGCGAACTCGCGCGCTTGATTCCGGTGATCCGACCGCTTGCCAGGTCGCGGATGGTCTGGAACAGCTCGCGGGGCTCGGCGGTCTTGATCAGGTAAGCCGCGGCACCGGCCCGCGCCGCCGCGACGATGCGCTCATCGTTGTCGTAAGCCGTCAGCACGGCGATCGGGGCCTTGGGTGCGATTCGGCGGATCTCCTGGACGACCGCCACGCCATCGATGTCGGGCAGGTTGAGATCCATCAGCACCACGTCGGGCCCGCTGTCCCGGTACAGGCGCACGCCCTCGCGGCCAGTCCCCGCCTGGCCGACCACTTCCAGATCGGGTTCCATTCCCAACAGCGCAGCAAAGCCCTCGCGAACGACGGGGTGGTCGTCCACCAGCAGGATGCGGATCCTGGGCCGCGCGGCTTCAGGGAGCGCCATGCGCATCCGGCTCCCATTCCAGCCGTATCCGCGTACCCTGGCCCGGCGCACTCGTTACGTACAGACGCCCGCCGCGCAGCATGCCTGCGCGTTCCTGCATGCCGATCAGGCCGAACGATCGTGCATGCATCGCTTCGGGATCGAAACCACGGCCATCATCGCTCAGCGTGACCGTCGCACGGTGCGGCTCACCGTGGACCTCGATGAGCACGCTCCTGGCATCGGCGTGACGCAGCACGTTGACCAATGCCTCGCGCACGATGCGCAGCACGTGATGCTGCTCGGTGCCCGCCAGGCGCACGCGCGAACCCTCGCACCGGATACGGTAGCTCACCGGGGAGTTCACCAGCACCGCTTCCGCGACGGGGCTCAAGGCGTCCTCCAATGCGACATCCAGCGTCGCGCCATCGCGCAGCGCCCAGACCGAGCGGCGCGCCTCGTCGGCGGTGGCATCGGCGATTCCCTGGACACGACACAACGGCTCCATGGCCGGTGAGTCCGCATCCAGATGGCGCTTGACCACCTCCAGTTGAACCTTGATCCCGACCAATCCCTGCGCAACCGTGTCATGGAGCTCGCGCGAAATGCGATTGCGCTCAGTCAACAGGGCATTGCGCGCACGCAGGTTCAGGGTGCGCAGGCGATGGACCAGGAACAGCACGCCGAAGATCCCGAGGCTGGTCAGCAGGACGAAAGTGGGGGTGCGATGGAACGGGGTTGGAACCGCGAAGGCAAATGTTGCGGCGTGCGGGCTCCAGCGGCCGTCGCCATCCGCCGCGAGCACTTCGAATTGGTAGCTGCCGGGATCCAGGTTGGTGAACCACGCCTCGCGCCGGCGGCCGGCATCCACCCATTCGCTGCTGTACCCCAGCAGGCGAAAGCGGAAGCGCGTCTTGTCCGCTGCGCGCAGACGCGTGGCCGTGAACTCGAATACGAACCCGCGACTGCCGATCGGCACTTCAATACCGGTGGCAAGCGGGAGCGAACGCCCGTCCACGCGCCAGTCCTCGATCATCACCTGGGGTGGTGGCGCCCCGGCCCCGATCGATTCCGGATGAACCACTGCCATGCCGCGTGAGGTGGCGAACCAAAGGGTACCGTCGGGATGCACGAACGACGACGGCTGGCTGCCGCCGTTGCATTCGCGGGTGCCCATGCCATCGCTCTCGATGCCGGGCAGGATGCGGGTGGGCCGGACGTTGGCGTACTGGTCGAAGCCCTGGCAGATCTTCAGGCGCAGGCCCCACAGCGTGATGTGGTCGGGGATGTCGGGATCGCCCGCCGAGCCGAACAGGATGGCGTCCTTGCCGCGCAGCTGTGCCAGACCGTCGGCCGGCATCATCTCGCCGTGGGCGCGGTACCAGTCGCCGCCCCAGCCGAAGGTCTCGAACTCGACGGCGAAGCCGCCGCCGTGGTCGGCCAGCGCCTGCAGCACGGCCTGGCCGGCTGGCACCACCTCCTTGCCGATGCCGTCACCGGGGATGCTGGCGATGCGATAAGTCTTCATGCGGATGTCCTTCAGGGTGGGCGGGAATGGGGCCACTGTAGGCAGCGACGGCACGATCCAATCGCGGCTAAAGTGAAGGCATCGTCAACCTGAGGTGAACAATGAACCGCCCCTTGTCCACGGTGATCCAGCCGGCCGAGCTGGGCTTTCTGGTGACGCTGGCGGGCTGCGTCAGCCTCAGCGGCGCGGCGCGCGAACTCGGCGTGTCCAAGGCCGCGGTCAGCAAGCGACTGGCGCTGATCGAACAGCGCTGCGGTGTGCCACTGGTCAACCGCACGACGCGGCGCATGAGCCTGACGCCCGAGGGCGACACGGTGGTCGAGCACGCGCGGCGCATCGTCGAGGAGATCGACGAGCTGGGCCAGTGGCTGGCCACCGCGCGCGCCTCGCCGCGCGGGCTGCTGCGGGTCAATGCAACGCTGGGTTTCGGGCGCAGCCACGTGGCGCCGCTGATCTCGCGCTTCGTGCGGCGCTACCCCGACGTGGACGTGCAATTGCAGCTGTCGGTCAACCCGCCGCCGCTGACCGACGAGGCTTTCGATGTCTGCATCCGTTTCGGTGGGCCGCCCGAGGCGCGGGTGATCGCGCACCGGCTGGCGGCCAACCGGCGGCTGCTGTGCGCCTCACCGGCCTACCTGGCGCACCAGGGCACGCCGGCCTCGCCGCAGGAACTGGCGCGGCACGCCTGCATCACGATCCGCCAGGGTGACGAGGCCTATGGCACCTGGCGGCTGTCCAGCGGCCAGGGCGCGCGCCGGCGCAGCGAGACCGTCAAGACCCGCGGCCACCTCAGCACCAACGACGGCGAGATCGCGGTGCGCTGGGCGCTGGACGGGCACGGCATCCTGATGCGCTCGGAGTGGGACATCGCCGAGCACCTGCGCAGCGGCCGGCTGGTGCAGGTGCTACCGGGCTGGCAGACGCCCGAGGCCGACATCCATGCGGTGGTGCCGCAGCGCCTGCGCCTGTCCAGCCGGGTGCGCGCCTTCGTGGCCTTCCTGGGCGAGTCCTTCGAGGCCGCGGCCTGATCAGCGTGCCGGCACCTCGCGCGGCACGCGCACGAACAGCGTGGCCACGGCCGCGCACAGCAGCAGTGCGCCGCCCAGCATCACCACGTTGCGCGGATCGCCACCCAGCCAGCTGCGGTAGATGAAGGGCAGGGTGGCGCTCTGGATCAGCATGGGGATGACGATCATCATGTTGAAGATGCCCATGTAGACCCCGGTGCGCTGCGGCGGGATGCTGCTGGCCAGCATGACGTACGGATTGCCCATGATGCTGCCCCAGGCCAGGCCGACGCCGATCATCGGCAGGAAGATCATCCAGCGGTCCTGCAGGCCCGGCAGCAGCAGCATGCCCACGCCCCCGGCGGCCAGGCAGAAGGCGTGCACCTTGCCGGCGCCCAGGCGCCGCGTGAACGGCACCATCGCGAAGGCCGCCACGCAGGCGATCAGGTTGTAGAAGGCGCCGGCCTGGCCGTAGGCCAGCGTGGCTTCGCGGAAGGCCGCGCTGTTGGGGTCGCTGGTGTCGAAGACCGAGCGCGCCACCGCGTGGATCACGTACTGCCAGTAGCAGACCATGGCGTACCACTGGAACAGCTTCATCACCGCCAGCTGGCGCATCGCGGTGGGCATGTCGCGGATCGCGTCCCAGATCTCGCGCAGCGTGGCGCCCAGACCGGTCTTCAGCGCGGCGATCTCGGCGCGCTGGGCCTCGCTCAGCGGCAGCTCGGGCACGCGGCGGATGCTGTACCAGATGGTCACGAAGGACAGCACCGCACCGATGAGGAAGGACAGCTTCGTGATCACCGGGATGCCATTGGCGTCCAGCGCGTCGCGGTTCATGCCCAGCCAGACCAGGATCGATGGCGACAGGTAGCTCAGGGTTTGCGCCAGACCTGTGAAGGCGCTCTGGGTCAGAAAGCCCTGCGCGTGCTGCGAGCTGTCGAGCCGGTCGCTGACATAGGCCCGGTAGGGCTCCATGGTGATGTTGTTGGCCGCATCCAGGATCCACAGCAGGCTGGCGGCCATCCACAGCGCCGAGCTGTAGGGCATGGCGAACAGGCTCAGCGAACACAGGATGGCGCCGATCAGGAAGTAGGGCGTGCGCCGGCCGCGTGGCGACAGCGTGCGGTCGCTCATCGCGCCGACGATGGGCTGCACCAGCAGGCCGGTGACCGGACCGGCCAGGTACAGCAGCGGCAGGGCCGACTCATCGGCGCCGAGGATGCTGTAGATCGGGCTCATGTTGCCCTGCTGCAGCCCGAAGCTGAACTGCAGACCCAGGAAGCCCACGTTCATCTGGACGATCTGGCTCGGCGAGAGAAGGGGCTTGGCGGCGCTCATGTCGGACGGGGACCGGGCCCCAGTGTCGGTGCAATGCCGTGATGCTCGCCGGCACCGCAATCGATTGCAATGCCGGTTTTCCCGGAGACGCAGCCCGGCGGCGGCCGGGGCATCAGCGGCTGCTGTCGCGCTGCACCAGTTCGGTCAGCAGCTGGCGGGACACGGGACGGGCACCGTCGAGCTGGTCCAGCAGCGCCGCCACCAGCTGCTCGCCGGCCGCCTCGATCGGCTGGCGCACGGTGGTCAGGCTGGGGTGGTAGTGGGCCGCCAGCGCGATGTCGTCATAGCCGCCCACGCGCACCTGCTGCGGCACACGCCGCCCCAGACGCTGCAGGGCGCCGATGACGGTCATGGCCATCAGGTCGGAGGCGCAGAAGATGGCGTCAAAGGCGGTGCCGTCGGCCAGCAGCGTCTCGACCGCCTGCTCGATGGCGGCGGCTTCGAAGGGCACCTCACGGGTCAGCGCCGGGTCGGGCTGGCGGCGGGCCTCGGCCAGTGCCTGCAGGTAGCCGCGGTGGCGCTGACCGATTTCCTCCAGGGCGGTGTCGCCCATGAAGACGATGCGCCGGGCGCCCTGCCGGATCAGGTGGCGCGTCATCTGCTGGCCTCCGGCCACGTTGTCACTGCCGACGGTGGCATAGACCTGGCCGGCCAGCTGCGCCCCCCACACCACCAGCGGCACGCCGCGCACCGCCAGCTCGTTGAGCTGTTCGTGGTGGTGCCACTGACCGATCAGCACGATGCCGGCGGCGCGGCCGGCCTCGTAGCTCTGCGCCGCCAGATCCAGGCGGTTGACGTCCACGCGCGAGACCAGCATCTCGTAGCCGCGGTCGGTCAGCGCATCGGCCAGGCTGCCGATCAGGCTCAGGAAGAAGGGGTCGGAGAGGTGCTGGCGGGTGGCCGGGTCATGCGGCACCACCACCGCGATCGTGCGGTTCTGCTTCAGGCGCAGGTTCTGCGCACCGACGTTGATCGTGTAGTTCAGCGAGCGCGCCAGTTCGGCCACGCGCAGCCGGGTGGCCTCATTGACCAGCGTGCTGCCCGCCAGCGCGCGCGACACCGTGGACACCGACACCCCGGCCAGGCGGGCGATGTCGGCCATCTGCAGTCGGGAGGCCTTGGCGGCGGCGGGCGCAGCGGCGGGCCGGGCGGGATCGGGGGAATCGGCCTTGGGGCGCGGCATGGGCTGAAGGGGGCCTGGGGGGTCGGCGAAGCATGCATCGTAATCGCTCGCGCCGGCGGGGCGGCACTGCGCTTGCGGGAGGCCCGGCGTGAGCCGCTTGGCGTGCCGGGTCGGCGTATGGCAGTCGACGGGAGCCTTCTTCCCGCTGGAGTACGCCATGCGCCACCTGTTCGTCGCCCCCCTGCTGGCCAGCCTGATCGCCCCGGCCAGCGCCGCCAACCTGCTGGTCAACGGCGGTTTCGAGAGCCCGACCGGGGTGGGCTACGAGATCGTCATGGGGGGATCGAACCGCATCACCGGCTGGACCACCGTGGACCACGGCGTCGAGTGGTTCAACGCCACCGGCTGGGGCGGCGCGGCTGACGGCGTGATGGTGGTCGACCTGGCCAACTACACCTACACCGGCGGCGGCATCCAGCAGAGCTTCGCCACCGTGGTGGGCCAGCGCTACGACCTGGACTTCAGCCTGTCGACGATGGCCGGCTTCGGCCGCGACGGCACGGCCCACTTCGACGTCAGCGTCAACGGGCAGGAGTTCGACTACGACCTGGTCAACCTGGGCACCCAGATGCACTGGGAGCAGCACAGCCTGAGCTTCGTCGCCACGGCCGCCACCACCACGCTGCGCTTTGCCAACCTGCAGAACCCGTTCCTGCACTTCGCCAACGTGGATGGCGTGTCGGTGCAGGTCAGCGCCGTGCCCGAGCCCGCCACCGGCGCCAGCCTGATGGCCGGGCTGGGCGTGCTGGCCC
>JAFLDI010000202.1 GCA_017302485.1 Burkholderiales bacterium
GACGCCCATCACATACATCGCCAGCCGCTCCAGCCCATAGGTCAGCTCGCCACTGACCGGCTTGCAGTCATGCCCACCGACCTGCTGGAAATAGGTGAACTGGCTGACTTCCATGCCGTCGCACCAGACCTCCCAGCCGAGGCCCCAGGCGCCCAGCGTCGGGCTTTCCCAGTCATCCTCGACGAAGCGGATGTCGTGCAGGGAAAGGTCGATGCCAATGGCGGCCAGCGAACCGAGATACAGGTCCTGCAGATTGGCCGGCGAGGGTTTGATAATCACCTGATACTGGTAGTAGTGCTGCAGCCGGTTCGGGTTCTCGCCATAGCGCCCGTCGGTCGGACGGCGCGAGGGTTGCACATAGGCCGCCGCCCAGGGTTTCGATCCCAGGCTGCGCAATGTGGTGGCCGGGTGGAAGGTACCAGCCCCCACTTCCATGTCATAGGGCTGCAGCACCGCGCAGCCTTTCGAAGCCCAGTAGCTTTGCAGGCGCAGGATGATCTCCTGAAAGCTGCGGGGCGTGGTGGTCTCATGCGGCATGGCGCACCTTCGGCAGGGCTGATCGCGGGTCGCGCCTTCCCTATCCACTAGGGCCGAGAGGGTCAATTCCGGAAAGCGGCACGAGGCGGCCCAGCGGGATTGTGACCGGCACCGCTGACGTTACACCCTTGCCGTTGCTGCCCGGTCAACTAATGTCGGCTCCCAACCGGAAACCGACCCCAGGATGCCGAAATGTTCAGACCCGTTGCCTTGCTTGCCCTGCTGCTGTCCACCTTGTTTCTGATCCATCCGACAGCGGCTCGGGCCCAGGACGACACTGTCTGGCTGCAGGTCGAGGCGCATCCCAATCTGGCCACCGCGACCGACCGCGCCCGGGCCTATGCCTCACTTTTTCCGGAAACTGCGGGCTTCCGGCTTCGCTCTGGCTGGTATGGCATCGCGCTGGGGCCCTACCCCGCAGACGAAGCCTCGCTGCGGCTTGATGCCCTGAAACGCGAGGGCCAGATCCCGTCTGACAGCTTCATCGCCTACGCCCGCGACTATCGTGAGCAATACTGGCCCGAGGCCGGTGTGGCGCCCGCGACCGGGACTCCCGAAGTCGTGGCGACTGCCGAACCTGAACCTGCCCCCGAACCCGCCGAGGCCCCGGATGAGACGAGGGCCGAGGCCCGCGACAGCGAGGCGATCCTCTTGCCCGAGGACCGCAAGGACCTGCAGACCGCGCTGCAATGGTTCGGCTTCTATGCGGGCGGCATCGACGGCGCCTATGGTCCCGGCACCCGTAAATCCATGGCCGCCTGGCAAGAGGCGATGGGGCTCGAGCCGACCGGCATTCTGACCGCGCGCCAGCGCGCCACCCTGGTGGCGATCCTGACCAACTCGCTGCTCACCATCGGCCAGGTGGTCATCGGCCTGTTCGCCGGCGCCTTCAGCCTGGTGGCCGACGCCGCCCACGCGGTTCGCACGCTGGCCGGCCAGGGCCTGCCAGTGCACGCCGTCAGCGTGGACCAGCAGGCCGACCACTACCTGCGGCGCATCTTCGGCAAGCGCTGCAGCGTGGTGGACCGGGTGGAACAACTGCCCAGGCGCTTGCCGGAGGTGTTCGCCGCGCTGACGCGGTGAGGGTCCGGTCGGTCACCTGGAATCATGCTCGGCTGAGGCGCCGCCGCCTGCCCGGTAGACCAGGGCGAGGCCCTCGCCATGGCTGTAGTAGTAGTCGCCTCCCGGGCTGATGACGACCGCCCTGCTGTGGCGTGGATCGCGGAAGTACTGCCATCCATGCGCAGGCTCGCCGGGGGTCGTCGCGACGGGCACGACCCGCATCCTCGAAGCCGGGGCTCGCTGCCCGTGCGACGGCTTGCCGTGCTCCCCGGCATGGACGCCTGCGCAGAGTGCGACCGCGGCCAGCCACATCGTCACCTGTCCTGTGATGAGCTGCATGATGGTCTCCTTCCGACGAGTACCAGTCGACATTGACTGCGCTTGAACTGTGGGCGCCGGAACTTAGGCGCGGCTGAGCGCCGGCACCCGCCCAGCCAGGTCGATCCGGCGTACGATGAGCCGATGCGCCCCGACGCCCTCCTGGCCCTGGTCCTGCTGCTGGCGGGCTGCGCCACCGCGTCCCGCTGGACCCCTGGCGAGCCGCTGGGCGCCGTGCGTGCCCGCCTTGGCGAACCCTCCATGGAGTTCCCGGGTGAGAACGGCCAGCGCGTGCTGGAGTACGCCACCGGCCCCTTCGGCAAGCACACCTACCAGCTGCGCTTCGCCGCCGATGGGCGCCTGCTGTCGGGTGAACAGGTGCTGACCGAAGCGCATTTCGCCACCATCACGGCGGGCATGACGGCGGAGGAACTGCGCCGTCGCATCGGCCCGCCGGCCCAGCGATTCCGCGTGGCACGGCCGCCGCAGACCGTCTGGGCCTACCGCTACGACGCGGTGTTCTGCCAGTGGTTCATGGTGGGCGTGGGCGACGATGGGCGGGTGATGGACACCACCTACGGGCCTGATCCGGCCTGCGAGGTCAAGGACGGCGATCTGCTGTCGATGGGCCGGCGGCGCTGAGCACGCGCCGGCTCAGCCTTCGGCGGCCGGCTGCAGCCACGGCCGGTCATGCTCGGCCAGGTAGTTCTCGCCCTCTTCGATGATGAAGTAGCGGAAGGCCTCGGCCGCGGGTGAGAGCACGCGCGAGGGCAGGTGCACCACGTTCCAGGTGCGGATGACCGGCGTGTCCTCCACATGCACCAGCTCGATCTCGCCGGCGCGCAGCTCCAGCCCCAGCGTGTGCAGGCTCAGGAAGCTCAGGCCCATGCCGGCCATCACCGCCTGCTTGATGGTCTCGTTGCTGGGCATCTCCATCGCGATGCGCGGCTCCACCCGGTGGTCCTGGAAGAAACGGTCCATCAAGGCGCGGGTGCCGCTGGCCGGCTCACGCACGATCAGCGGGTAGTTGGCCAGCGCCGACACCGGCGGGTGACCGCTGCGGAAGATCGGGTGCCGGGGCGGTGCCACGAAGACGTGCGGGTGCGCGGCGAAGGGCTCGGCGCGGGTGGCCATCTCCTTGGGCGGGCGGCCCATGATGGCCAGGTCGACCTCGGCGGCGGCCATCATGGCCACCAGCTGCTCGCGGTTGGTGCTGACCTGCAGCTTCACCTCCACGCCGGGATGCTCCTCGCGGAAGCGCGTCAGCAGCCGCGGCACGAAGTACTTGGCGGTGCTGACCATGCCCACGGTCAGGACGCCCGTCTCCAGCTTGCGAAAGCGGCTCATCGCCACATCGGCGTCCTTCAGCGTGGCCAGCAGGCGCTTGGCGTAGACCAGGAAGTACTCGCCGGCTGTGGTCAGGCTGACCTTGCGACCCTGGCGGTCGAACAGCGGCAGCTCGATGGCGCCCTCCAGCTCCTTGATCTGCATGGTCACCGCCGGTGGGGTGAGGTGCAGGGCCTCTGCCGCTCGCACAAAGCTCAGATGACGCGCCACCTCCGTGAAAACCCGGAGCTGGCGGAAGGTCACGGTCTTCATTAAGTGTTCCTGAATCAGGAGCCAAATATCAATGAATTTACCTTAAACGACCGGGTTTCTACATTCGCTCCTCATCAGCCTGTCACCACAGGCCCCAAGACCACGGAGACCCGCCATGCCCTTGTCCAACCGCAGCACGCTGACCCAGTACCTGATCGAGGAACGGCGCCGCTTTCCCGACGCCAGCGGCGCGCTCAATGCGCTGATCCTCGATGTGGCGCTGGCCTGCAAGGCCATCGCCAGGGCCGTGGCCTTCGGTGAGCTGGGCGGCGCGATGGGCGACGCCGCGCCAGTGGGTGGCGAGATCAACGTGCAGGGCGAGGTGCAGAAGCGCCTGGACGTGGTCAGCAACGAGGTCTTCATCCGCCGCAACGAGTGGAGCGGCCTGCTGGCCGGCCTGGCGTCTGAGGAGATGGAGCAGCCCTACCAGATTCCCGGCAGCTACCCGCGCGGCAAGTACCTGCTGGTCTTCGATCCGCTGGACGGCTCCAGCAACATCGACGTCAACGTCTCGGTGGGCAGCATCTTCTCGATCCTGCGGGCGCCGGACGATGTCATCCAGAGCGGGCGCGACGTCACCGAAGCCGACTTCCTGCAGCCCGGTGCCACCCAGATCGCCGCCGGCTATGCGCTGTACGGGCCCACCACGATGCTGATGCTCAGCGTGGGCAACGGCGTGGCCGGCTTCACGCTGGACCCCAACCTGGGCGAGTTCATGCTGACGCACAGCGACGTGCGCGTGCCGGCCGACACCCGGGAGTTCGCGATCAACGCGTCCAACAGCCGTTTCTGGGAGCCGCCGGTCAAGCGCTACGTGGACGAGTGTCTGGCCGGCGCCACCGGCCCGCGCGGCAAGGACTTCAACATGCGCTGGATCGCCAGCATGGTGGCCGAGGCGCACCGCATCCTGATGCGCGGCGGTGTCTTCATGTACCCGCGCGACATGAAGGACCCCAGCAAGCCCGGTCGCCTGCGCCTGCTGTATGAGGCCAACCCGGTGGGCTTCCTGATGGAGCAGGCTGGCGGCCGCGCCTCCACCGGCCGCCAGCCCGTGCTGGGCGTCAAGCCCAGCGGCCTGCACCAGCGCATCGGCCTGGTGTTTGGCTCGAAGAACGAGGTTGAGCGCATCGAGCGCTACCACCACGAGCCCGCCGCCAAGGAAAGTGCCAACCCGCTGTTCAGCGAGCGTTCGCTGTTCCGCGACTGAGGCCCGGGCCGCCCCCCCATTCGATTCACAGGAGACCCGTCATGTCAGAACGACATCCCATCATCGCCATCACCGGCTCATCCGGCGCCGGCACCTCGTCGGTGACGCGCACCTTCGAGAACATCTTCCGCCGCGAGAGCGTCAGCGCCGCGGTGATCGAAGGCGACAGCTTCCACCGTTACGACCGCCTGGAGATGCGCAAGCGCCAGGCTGAGGCCGAGAAGGCCGGCGACAAGCACTTCAGCCACTTCGGCCCTGAGAACAACCTGTTCCCCGAGCTGGAGCAGCTGTTCCGCAGCTACGCCGAAACCGGCAACGGCAAGCGCCGCAAGTACCTGCACGACCCGGTCGAGGCCGCGCCCTACAAGCAGGATCCCGGCACCTTCACCCCCTGGGAAGACCTGCCCGAAGGCACCGATCTGCTGTTCTACGAAGGCCTGCATGGCGCCGTGGTCACGCCCGAGATCAACATCGCCCGCCACCCCGACCTGCTGATCGGCGTGGTGCCGGTGATCAACCTCGAGTGGATCCAGAAGCTCTACCGCGACAAGAACGTGCGCGGCTACAGCGCCGAGGCGGTGACCGACACCATCCTGCGCCGCATGCCCGACTACGTGCACTACATCTGCCCGCAGTTTGCCCACACGCATGTCAACTTCCAGCGCGTGCCGGTGGTGGACACCTCCAACCCCTTCATCGCGCGCGACATTCCCACGGCCGACGAGTCGATCTGCGTGATCCGCTTTTCGAACCCCAAGGGCATCGACTTTCCCTACCTGCTCAACATGATCAACGACTCGTTCATGTCGCGCGCCAACACCCTGGTGGTGCCTGGCGGCAAGATGGAGCTGGCGATGCAGCTGATCTTCACGCCCTACATCTGGCGGATGATGGAACGCCGCAAGCGCGCGCTGGGGGCGATCTGACCATGGCCAGCAACTCCACCGACCGGGTCATCCGTCCCGACAACGGCCAGCGCCACATCCTCGCCAACGCCTTGCGCGCCCTCGCCATGGACGCGGTGCAGCAGGCCAACTCGGGCCACCCCGGGGCGCCCATGGGCATGGCCGAGATGGCCGAGGCGTTGTGGCACCGCCACCTGAAGCACAACCCGTCCAACCCGCAGTGGTGGGACCGCGACCGTTTCGTCCTGTCCAACGGCCATGCCAGCATGCTGCTGTATGCGCTGCTGCATCTGACCGGCTACGCGCTGCCGATGGATGAGCTCAAGAAGTTCCGCCAGCGCGGCAGCCTCACCCCCGGTCACCCCGAGGTGGACCACACCCCGGGTGTCGAAACCACCACCGGCCCGCTGGGCCAGGGCATCACCAACGCGGTGGGCATGGCCTTGGCCGAGAAGCTCCTGGCCGACGAGTTCAACCGTCCTGGCCACGCCATCATCGACCACCGCACCTGGGTCTTCCTGGGCGACGGCTGCCTGATGGAGGGCATCAGCCAGGAGGCGATCTCGCTGGCTGGCGCCTGGAAGCTGGGCAAGCTGGTGGCGATGTACGACGACAACGGCATCAGCATCGATGGTGGCGTCACACCCTGGTTCGCTGACGACACGGCCGGCCGATTCCGTGCCAGTGGCTGGAACGTCATCGGCCCGGTCGATGGCCATGACGTCAATGCCCTGGACGCGGCGGGGCGCGATGATCACGATGTTCGCCGCGGTGGCCGCGCGCACCGCCGAGATCGGCACCTTGCGGGCGCTTGGGTTCCGGCGCCGCGCCGTTCTACTGGCGTTTCTCGGCGAGTCGCTGCTGC
>JAFLDI010000203.1 GCA_017302485.1 Burkholderiales bacterium
GCGAGCGCTTCGCGCGCGACCTGCGTGCGGTGTGGTTGGGCGCGGTGCTGTTCTGGCTGGGCTGGCTGTCGGGCGCGGTGGGCGCGACGCTGCTGTTTGGCGTGCTGGCCTTCCTGGCGCTGCGCGAGTTCGTCACGCTGATGCACACCCGGCGCAGCGACCACCGCGCGCTGCTGGCGGCCTTTTTCGTGATCCTGCCGCTGCAGTTCGTGCTGGCGGGCGGGCGCTGGTTCAACCTGTTCAGCGTCTTCATCCCGGTCTATGCCTTCATCGCGCTGCCGGTGATCAGCGCGCTGGCGGGCGACCCCGAGCGCTTCCTGGAGCGCAACGCCAAACTGCAGTGGGGCCTGATGGTCTGCGCCTTCGGCCTGTCGCATGTGCCGGCGCTGCTGCCGCTGGAGTTCCGCGGCTATGGCGGCCGCGGCGCCTTCCTGCTGTTCTTTTTGGTGGTGGTGGCGGCACTGGCACAGATCGCGCAGGAACTGGCCAGCCATGCGCTGCGCCGGCGGCCCACCGTTCGGGCGATCAGCCGCAGCTTCTCGTGGCGGGCTTGGGGGGCCGGCGTGCTGGTGGGCGCAGTGGCCGGCGCGGCGCTGTACTGGATCACGCCCTTCAAGCCCTGGCAGGCCTTTGCGATGGCGGCGCTGGCGGGGGGTGCCGGGCAGATGGGCGAGCTGGTGATGAAGGCGCTGAAGAAGGACGCAGGCGTACAGTACTGGGGTTCCCAGGCCAGCGTCACCGGCGCGGTGGGCCTGCTCGACCGCATCGCCCCGCTGGCCTTTTCGGCGCCGGTGTTCTTCCATTCGCTGCGCTGGTATTTCTCGCTCCCATGACACGCGTGCTCGGCATCGACCCCGGCCTGGCCACCACCGGCTTTGGCGTCATCGAGAAAGACGGCCCGCGGCTGCACTACGTGGCCAGCGGCACGATCCGCACCACCGGTGCGGGCACCGGTGTCGCACTGGGCGACCTGCCCGGGCGGCTGAAGCTGATCTTCGAGGGCGTCACCGAGGTGGCCCAGCGCTACCAGCCCAGCGAGGCCAGCTGCGAAATCGTCTTCGTCAACGTCAACCCGCAGAGCACGCTGCTGCTGGGCCAGGCGCGGGGTGCCGCACTCACGGCGCTGGTGATGGCCGGCCTGAAGGTGTCCGAGTACACCGCGCTGCAGATGAAGAAATCGGTGGTCGGCCATGGCCATGCGAGCAAGGACCAGATCCAGGCCATGGTGCAGCGCCTGCTGTCACTGCCCGGCGTGCCGGGCAAGGACGCGGCCGATGCGCTGGGTCTGGCCATCACCCATGTACACGCCGGCGGCAGCCTGGACGCGATGGCGCGGGCCGCCCCCTTGAACCGCCGCACCCATGCCCACTTCAAGGGCGGGCGCGCCTACTGAGTGTCTTGCCATGACCGTCACCGCACAGTGGATCGACCTGGACCCCGCCCGCCCGGGCTACCAGGGCTATCTGGCGCTGCCGCCGGCCGGCCGCGGCCCGGGCCTGCTGCTGCTGCAGGAGATCTTTGGCGTCAACGCGCACATCCGCGCGGTGGCCCAGCAGTACGCGCTGGACGGCTTTGTGGTGCTGGCGCCCGATGTCTTCTGGCGCCAGACGCCCCGGGTGGATCTGGGCTACGTGGGGGCCGACCGGGAGCGCGCGCTGGCGCTGATGCAATCCCTGCAGCCTGCCGAGGCCGGGCCCGACCTGGCTGCCGCGCTGGCCGCGCTGAAGGCCCGCCCCGAATGCAGCGGCCGCAGCGCCGCGCTGGGCTACTGCATGGGTGGCCGACTGGCCTGGATGCTGGCGGCCCAGGGTGGACTGGAAGCCGCGGTGGCCTACTACGGCGGCGGCATCCAGAACCAGCTGACGCTGGCACCGGCCATCACCTGTCCGATGCAGTTCCACTACGCGGGCGAGGACCCTCACATCCCGCTGGACGCGGTGGAGTCGGTGCGTGCCGCCATGACGCACAAGCCCGCAGAGCTCTTCGTCTACGAGGGTGCGCAGCACGGCTTCAACTGCTGGGCGCGGGCCTCGCACGGGCCGGCCGCCGCGGCGCTGGCGCACGGTCGGACGCTGCAGTTCTTGAGCGTGCTGTTCTGATCACTCCGGTCGGCTCTGACGTCCGGCCTTGATCTCGCTGCGCTTGCTCTTGCTGGCCAGGCGCCGCTGCTGCGAGCCGCGCGTGGGCTTGGTGGCCTTGCGCGCCTTGGGCACATGCGCGGCCGCCTCCACCAGCGCCTGCAGCCGCGCCAGCGCATCGGCCTGGTTCATCGGCAGGCTGCGGTGCTCCTGGGCCTTGATGACGACCACGCCGTCGCTGCCGATGCGGCTGTCAGGCCAGGCGATCAGCCGCGCCTTCAGCGCTTCGGGCAGCGAGCTGGCGGGGATGTCGAAGCGCAGGTGCGCCGCGTTCGACACCTTGTTGACGTTCTGACCCCCCGCGCCCTGGGCGCGGATGGCCGTGAACTGCACCTCGGCCGGGTCGACCTGCGGTGCCTTGGCCATGTTCAGTGGCGGAAGTGGCGCGTGCCGGTCAGCACCATCGCGATGCCGCGTTCGTCGGCGGCGGCGATCACCTCGTCGTCGCGCATCGAGCCACCCGGGTGGATGACGCAGGTGGCGCCGGCGTCGACCACCACGTCCAGGCCGTCGCGGAACGGGAAGAAGGCGTCGCTGGCCACGGCGGTGCCGGCCAGGCTCAGGCCGGCGGCCTGGGCCTTGATGCTGGCAATGCGGGCCGAGTCCAGGCGGCTCATCTGGCCGGCGCCCACACCGAAGGTCATGCCGTCCTTGCAGAAGACGATGGCATTGCTCTTGACGAAGCGCGCCACGGTCCAGGCGAACTTGAGGTCTTCCAGTTGCTGCGCGGTGGGCTGCAGTTTGGTCACCACCTTCAGCTCGCCGACGATGTCGACATTGTCGGCCGATTGCAGCAGCATGCCACCGCCCACGCGCTTCATGTCCAGCGGGTTGCTGGTCTTGGAGATCGCCACTTCCAGCAGGCGCACATTGACCTTGCCGGCGTAGGCGGCGCGCGCGGCCGGGGTGATTGTCGGCGCGATCGCCACCTCGACGAAGTGCTTGTTGGCGTTGATCTTCTCGACCACGTCGGCGTCCAGCGGCCGGTTGAAGGCGATGATGCCGCCGAAGGCGCTGGTGGGGTCGGTCTTCAGCGCCTTCTCGTAGGCTTCCAGCAGCGTCGCGCCCACGGCCACGCCGCAGGGGTTGGCGTGCTTGACGATGACGCAGGCCGGGGCGTCGAAGGCCTTGACGCATTCCCAGGCCGCATCAGCGTCGGCGATGTTGTTGAAGCTGAGTTCCTTGCCCTGGATCTGTGTCCAGCCAGCCAGCAGGCCCGGGGCGACCTGTGCTTCCCTGTAGAAGGCGGCGCTCTGGTGCGGGTTCTCGCCGTAGCGCATGCCCTGCACCTTGTGCAGTTGCAGGTTGAACACGCTGGGGTACTCCTCGCGCTGGGGGACCTCGGCGGTCTTCTCTTCCGCGCCGGCGGCCAGCGCAGTCAGGTAGTTGCTGATCATGCCGTCATAGGCAGCCGTGTGCGAGAACACCTTCTTGGCCAGCATGAACTTGGTGGCACGGGTCAGCGACTGGCCGTGCGAGGCGCTCAACTCAGCCAGCACCTGCGGGTAATCGGTCGGGTCGATCACCACGCCCACGTCCTGCCAGTTCTTGGCCGCGGCGCGCAGCATGGCGGGGCCGCCGATGTCGATGTTCTCGATCGCGTCCTCGAACGTGCAGTCGGCCTTGGCAGTGGCCTGGGCAAAGGGGTAGAGGTTGATGATCAGCAGGTCGATCGTGCCGATGCCATGTTCCTTCAGCGCGGCCATGTGCTCGGGCACATCGCGGCGCGCCAGCAGACCGCCGTGCACACGCGGGTGCAGGGTCTTGACGCGGCCGTCGAGCATTTCCGGGAAGCCGGTGATCTCGCTGACCTCGGTGACCGGCAGGCCGGCGCTGGCCAGCAGCTTGGCGGTGCCGCCGGTGGACAGCAGGCGGATGCCGTGGCCGTGCAGGGCCTGGGCGAAGTCGACGATGCCGGTCTTGTCGGAGACCGAAAGCAGGGCGGTGAGCTGGGTCATGGTGGGCGGGTCAGTTTGAAGAAGGATGGATCACTTGATGAGCCGGTGGTCGAGCAGCTTGCGGCGCAGCGTGTTGCGGTTGATGCCCAGCCACTCGGCGGCCTTGCTCTGGTTGCCGTCGGCCTGGCGCATCACCACCTCAAGCAGCGGCTTCTCGGCGCTGGCCATCACCAGATCGTGCAGCGAATGCGGTTCGGCGCCGTGCAGGTCCTTGAAATACTGGTCCAGCGTGTCGCGCACGCTCTCTTCGATGTTCTTCTTGCTCATGGGTCGGGTCGGTTCAGGCGCGCGCACGCAACCGGGACTGGTTGGCGGCGGGCAGCGGCAGGCGCTCGTGCGCTTCGGCCAGGTCGTCGAAGAAGGTGGACACCGCGCGCAACTGCGCGTCGGCGTCATCCAGGGTGTTCATCACGGCGCGAAAGGCCTCGCCACCGGGCAGTGCGCGCACCGCCCAGCCGATGTGCTTGCGCGCACTGCGCACGCCGCTGGCTTCGCCATACAGGCCGTAGTGGTCGCGCAGGTGATCGGTCAGGCAAGCCTGCACTTCGCGGGTGGCCGGCGCTGGCAGGTGTTGACCGGTGGCCAGGTAGTGGTCGATCTCCCGGAAGATCCAGGGACGGCCCTGGGCCGCGCGGCCGATCATCACGGCGTCGGCGCCGGTGTGCGCCAGCACCGCGGCCGCGGCTTCGGGCGAATCGATGTCGCCGTTGGCCACCACCGGGATGCGCAGCGCGGCCTTCACCGCCGCCACGGTGTCGTGCTCGGCCTGTCCGCTGTATCCTTGCTCGCGGGTGCGGCCGTGCACCGTGACCATGGCCACGCCCGCGCTTTCGGCGGCGCGCGCCAGGCGCAGCGCGTTGCGTTCGGTGTCGCGCCAGCCAGTGCGCATCTTCAGCGTCACCGGCACGCCACGCGGCGCACAGGCGGCCACCACGGCCTCAATGATCTGCAGCGCCAGCGGTTCCTCGCGCATCAGCGCCGAGCCGGCCCATTTGTTGCACACCTTCTTGGCCGGGCAGCCCATGTTGATGTCGATGATCTGCGCGCCACGGTCGATGTTGTAGGCAGCAGCCTCGGCCATCATCGGCGCGTCGGTGCCGGCGATCTGCACGGCGATCGGGCCGGGCTCGCCGCTGTGGTCGGCGCGGCGCGAGGTCTTCAGCGACTGCCACAGGTCCTTGCGCGAGGTGACCATCTCGCTGACCGCATAGCCGGCGCCCAGGCGCCGGCACAGCTGGCGGAACGGGCGGTCGGTCACCCCGGCCATCGGGGCGACGAACAGCCGGTTCGGCAGCTCATGGGGGCCGATGCGCATGGGAGTGGGTGCTGAAAAAGGAGGCAGGAGTATAGCCGCCGGGGGCTTTCGCGCCGGGCCACAATGCGGCCAATGGATGCTTGGTTCACTTCGCAGATGGCAATGCTGCTGGACTGGCTGGCCTTGCCCCAGGTGGGCCTGCCCGCGGTCTTCGTCGTGGCACTGGTGTCGGCCACGCTGCTGCCGCTGGGGTCCGAACCGGCGGTCGCCGCTCTGGTGCTGGCCGAGCCGGACCTGTTCTGGCCGGCCGTGCTGGTAGCGACGCTGGGCAACACCCTGGGCGGCGCGATCAGCTGGTGGATGGGCTGGGGCGCCGAGCGCGCCTACGAACAGGTCAAGCACCGTCCGCCGCGCGAGTTGCGGGTGCTGGAAGTGCTGCGCCGCTTTGGTCCGAAGGCCTGCATCATGAGCTGGCTGCCACTGGTGGGCGATCCGCTGTGTGCGCTGGCCGGCTGGTTGCGTCTGCCGTTCTGGCCCTGCCTGGCCTGGATGGCGCTGGGCAAGTTCCTGCGCTACGCGCTGATGACTGCGGCCATCGTGGCCGGATGGCCGCTGCTGACCTGAGCTGACCACTCAAGGGGGGCGACTACTGCCCCGCCGGGCAGGCCCTGCGTCCACAATCGGGGCACCACCGGATCTTCACCGCTGGAGGGAGCATTCCAACAATGACCACCGAGTCCACCGCCTACCAGGCGCTGCGCGCGGCTTTTGCGCGCATCCACCGCTACGAGCACCTGCAGGGCATCGTCAGCTGGGATCAGGCCGCGTACATGCCGCCAGCCGCCAACGAGGCGCGCGCAGCGGCGCTGGCCGAGTTGGCTGCCTTGCTGCACCGCCTGCGTACCGAGCCCAAGATCGGCCAGTTGCTGGCCCAGGCCGAGGACGAGCCGCTGGACGAGGTGCAGCGCGCCAATCTGCGCGAGATCCGCCGCCACTGGCTGCTGGCCACGGCCTGGCCCGAGGACCTGGTCGAGC
>JAFLDI010000204.1 GCA_017302485.1 Burkholderiales bacterium
GGTGGTGGCCGATCTCGACTGGAAGGGCAAGCGCCTGGGCCGCCTGGAGCTGGAGAGTGCCGCCACCGCCGCCGAGGCGCGTGAGTGGCCGATCAGCCGCCTGCTGATCCAGCGGCCCGAGGCGCGGCTGCAAGCCAAGGGTCGCTGGAGCGCGCTGCCGCAGCCCGGCACCCGACTCGAGCTGAGCCTGCAGATCGCCGACAGCGGCACGCTGCTCGAGCAGTGGGGGCTGGGCCGAGTGCTCAAGGGCGGCAAGGGCGAGATCAGCGGCCAGCTCGGCTGGTCCGGCGCCGCGATGGAGCCCCCGGGCCCCCTGCTGAGCGGCGAGCTGAAGCTGGCACTGGGCGAGGGCCAGATCCTCAAGGTCGAGCCCGGCGCCGGCCGGCTGCTGGGCATCCTCAGCCTGCAGTCGCTACCGCGCCGCTTGACGCTGGACTTCCGCGATGTCTTCCAGGAGGGCTTCTCCTTTGATGACATCCGCGGCGACATCCGCCTGGCTGACGGTGTTGCGCGCACCAGCAACCTGCGGCTGCGCGGGCTGCAGGCCGCGGTGCTGGTCGAGGGCAGTGCCGACATGCGGCGCGAAACCCAGGACCTGCACATGCTGGTGGTGCCTGAACTCAACGCCGGCGCGGCCTCGCTGGCCTATGCCGCGATCAACCCGGCCATCGCGCTGGGCACCTTCATCGCCCAGTACCTGCTGCGCGAGCCGCTGCAGCAGGCGAGCACGCGCGAGTTCCGGGTCAAAGGCAGCTGGGACCAGCCACAGGTCGAGGCCATCGAGCGGCCCGCCGCGGCCGCCTCCACGCCAGGGCTGGCCTCGTCGCGCTGAAGGCTATGCTTGCGCGCATGAAGCTCGCCGCGCTGCAAACCGTTGCCACGCCCGACGTGGCCCGCAACCTCGCCAACGCCGAGCGGCTGCTGGCCGAGGCCGCCGCCCAGGGCGTGCGCCTGGCCGCGCTGCCCGAGTACTTCTGCCTGATGGGCCGGCGCGACGAGGACAAGCTGGCCATCGCCGAAGACGACGGCGCCGGTCCGATCCAGGACTTCCTGGCCGCCCAGGCGCGCCAGCTCGGGCTCTGGATCATCGGCGGCACGCTGCCGATCCGCGCCGCCACCCCGGGGCGCGTGCGCAACGCCTGCTGCGCCTGGAACCCGGCCGGCGAGCGCGTGGCGCGCTACGACAAGATCCACCTCTTCGCCTTCGACAACGGCAGCGAGCGCTACGACGAGGCCCGCGTGCTGGAAGCCGGCAGCACCCCGGTGGCCTTCGAGGCCGAGGGCTGGCGCATCGGCCTGTCGGTCTGCTACGACCTGCGCTTTCCCGAGCTCTACCGCGCCCTGATGCAGCCGCCCTGCGACCTGCTGGTGGTGCCCGCAGCCTTCACCCACACCACAGGGCAGGCCCACTGGGACCTGCTGCTGCGCGCCCGCGCCGTCGAGAACCAGTGCTTCGTGCTCGCGCCCGCACAGGGCGGCCAGCACGAGAACGGCCGCCGCACCTGGGGCCACAGCCAGGTGATCGACCCCTGGGGCCGGGTGCTGGCCTGCCAGGACGAGGGCGAGTCGGTGGTGGCCGCCGAGGCCGATCTGGCCGTGCGCGACCGTGTGCGCCAGCAGCTGCCGGCGCTGGCGCACCGGCAGCTCTGAGCACAGCGTCAGGGCTGGTCGATGCCGTAGCCGAAGAAACGCGCCTTGGTGGGGTCGCTGCTCTCCCAGCCGAAGACGCTGAAGCCCAGGCCGGTGCCCAGCGCCTGCACCGCGCTGACGTTGACCGTCTGACCGGCGCAGTTGGTGCCAGTGCCGCGGTCGCGGAAACTGACACCGTCATGGCCCTGGTTGATGAACCAGGTCTGCTGCACGCAGCTGTCCAGCGAGCGGCGGACGAAGCTCTGCGTGGCCACGTCGACCGACACCACTTCGCGGTGCTCGAAGCTGAGCGCGCTGGTCACCCCCTGCGCGTTCTGCGACAGGCTCCAGTTGTTGGGCAGCGGGCCCACCGGCGGCAGCGCGCGAGCCACCACCGGCGTGGCAATGTGGATCTGGTCCAGGCCCACCACCACCGCCACCAGACCGTCCTTGTTCTTGAAGGCGAACAGGCGCTCGGTGGGGCTGCCGTCCTTGTAGACCATGTCGAAGCCGCCGTCCGGGTGGGGCGCCAGGGTGGCAAAGACCTTGTCCAAGGGGCCGCAGGCGCCGATGCCGCCGTCGCCGCAGTCGGCCGCGCGCACGCGGCCCTTGTTGTCGATGGCGACCTGGCCGCCATAGGTGTGCATCAGGCCATCGTCCTCCTTGCCAGCACCCAGGTAGTTGTGCAGCCCGGCGATGGCTTTCAGGCTGAGTGTCATCTCGGGCAGCCCCAGGACCATGGCGCCATTGACGGTATCGCGAACAACCATCACGCCGCTGCGCGACACCACCACCTGGGAGTTGCCGCCGTCGCCGGTGTAGGCGCACTTCTCGGCCAGCGGCGTCAGCGTGAGAGTCTCGCCGTTGAAGGCGGTGAACGTCAGGGTCGGCGCATCGAAATGGACGAGGTGGTGGCGCCAGTCCGGATCGGCCTCGCGGTGATTGATCATGCGGTAGTCACCGCTCTTGAGGCTGGCGCAGTTGGGCGCCGCCTGGGCGGCCAGGCTGGCGGCGGTCAGCAGGCCGAGAACGAGGTGGCGACTGAGAGAAGACATGGAAACTCCAAAGGACGGTTCTGCGGCGTGCAGTCTATCGGCCGGCCGTCGCTGTTTCATCGCCCGGACGGCTGATGCGGTGCTGGCTTCGCGGGATTGCGTTGCAACAGCCTGGCGTCAGGCAGCGGTGACCACAATCGGGCTGTCGCCCCTGCCCGTCACCCATCCGTGCCCAACGCCTTCAACTTCGGCATTTCGCCCTTCGACTGCCTGAGCACCGACGAACGCCAGCTGGTGCGCGACCACCTGGACATCGCCTACTTCCGCGCCGGCGACACAGTGCTCGACCCCGCCACCGCGCCGACCCACCTGTTCATCGTCATCAAGGGCGCGGTCGAGCAGCGCGACGGCGATGAGCTGGTCGGCCACTACGGCCCCGAGGACAGCTTCGACGGCCGCGCGCTGGTGGCCGGAAAGGTCTCCAGCCGCTTCGTCGCTGCCGAGGAGGTGCTGGCCTACCAGCTGGCGGGCCAGGCGGTGGCCGAGCTGATCTCGCGCAACGCCACCTTCGGTGCGCTGCTGTTTGCCGACCTGTCCAAGAAACTCTCGGCGCTGTCGGCGCGCGGCAGCCAGCATGAGATGCAGTCGCTCAGCATGGCCCGCGTCGGCCAGGTCAGCGTGCGGCCGGTGCAGACGGTGGACGCTGGCACCGACATCGTCTCGGTGGTGCGCGTCTTCACCGACAGCCGCACCGACCATGTCCTGGTGCGCGATGCCCAGGTCGATCCGCCGCGCCTGGGCATCTTCACCACCACCGGCCTGCAGCGCGCCATCCTGCACGGCATGCCGCTGGCACAGCTGCCGGTGCGTGAGCTGGCCACGTTCAAGCTGGTCAGCGTCTCGCCCGACGACTACCTGTTCGACGCCCAGGCGGTGATGATCCGCCACAAGGTGCGCCGCGTGGTGGTGGCCACGCGCACCGAGTCCGGCAGCGAGACCATCCTGGGCACGCTGGACCAGCTCGACCTGCTGAGCTTCCTGTCCAACCACAGCTACCTGATCACCCGCCAGATCCTGGAGGCCACCGACCTGGACGGCCTGAAGACCGCCGCCGGCCAGATCAACGGCCTGATCAGCCTGCTCTACCGCGGCGGCACCCCGGTGGCGCTGGTGGCGCGGGTGGTGCAGGAACTCAATGCCCAGCTCTTCGAGCGGGCCTGGCGGCTGATCGCGCCGGATGATCTGGTCGACAACAGCTGCCTGTTCGTGATGGGCAGCGAAGGCCGCGGCGAGCAGTTGCTGAAGACCGACCAGGACAACGCGCTGATCCTGCGCGACGGCTACACGCCCCCCGAGGACTTGGCCGGCATCTGTCAGCGCTTCTCCGACGCGCTGGCCGACTTCGGCTACCCCGAGTGCCCGGGCCGCATCATGCTGAGCAACCCCGAGTGGCGCCACCCGGCGGCGGAGTTCGCGCAGACCGTGCGGCGCTGGCTGGTGATGCCCACGCCCGAGAGCCTGATGGCGCTGGCCATCTTCATCGACGCCCATGCGGTGTGCGGCGACGCCCACCTGCTGGAGGACGTGCGGGCCGAGGTCTTCAAGCTGGTCACCGACAACGACGCCCTGATGGCCCGCTTTGCCGCCGCCATCAACGCCTTCGAGTCCGGCCAGGGCTGGTGGAACCGTCTGCTGGCGCTGGGCGACGAGGGCCAGCTGCTCGACCTGAAGAAGGCCGGCACCTTTCCGCTGGTGCACGGCGTGCGGGCGCTGGCGCTGGCCCACCGCATCCCGGCCACCAGCACCGTGGCGCGCATCGAGGCGCTGGCGGCCGACAGCCGCCTGCCGCCCGACCTGGCCGGCAGTCTGGTAGACAGCCTGCACTTCTTCATGGGCCTGAAGCTCAAGACCGGCCTGGACGCGCTGGAGCGCGGCGAGCGCGCCGGCGGCATCCCGCTGAACCAGCTCAGCAGCCTGGACCGCGATCTGCTGAAAGACGCGCTGGGCGTGGTCAAGCGCTTTCGCACCATGCTGCATCAGCGCTTCCGCCTCGATATGGTTTGACCATGCGCAATGTGTCAAGACTGCACTGCGGCGGGCCGAGCGCCGGGCCGCTCCCAAGCCGGCCCGCCATCCCCTTGGGGGATCGGCCGACGTACCCGTCGGACGAGGGGCTGTCATGACACCCAGCCGAGCGCTGCCTCAAGCGCCGACGATCTGGAACCTGCCGTGGCTGAAGCTCAAGCGCGAGTGGATGCTCTACCACCTGGGCGACCAGCGCTTTCGCTTCATCTATGACGAGCCGCCGCCCGACGAATGGGTGTCGGTGGACTGCGAGACCACCGGCCTGAACCCGGCCAAGGACGAGATCATCTCGATCGGTGCGGTGCGCATCGCCGGCAACCGGGTCATGACCAGCGAGAAGCTGCAGCTGCTGGTCAAGCCCAGCAAGGCCGTCTCGGCCGAGGCGATCAAGGTGCACGGCCTGCGCGAGCAGGACGTGGCCCAGGGCCTTGACATCGACGAGGCCATGCACCAGTTGCTGCGCTTCATCGGCCCGCGGCCGCTGGTGGGTTACTACCTGGAGTTCGACGCGGCGCTGATCAACCGCGCGATCTTCCCGATGCTGGGCGTGCGCCTGCCGCAGCCGCAGGTGGAGATCTCGGCGCTCTACTACGACTGGAAGCAGCGCACGCTGCCGCCCTACCAGCACGGCGCCAGCATCGACCTGCGCCTGGCCACGCTGATGGCCGACCTGGACCTGCCCACGCGCCATGCCCATGACGCCGTCAACGACGCCATCATGGCGGCGCTGGCCTTCCTGAAACTCAAGGCCCTGCTGCAGGCGGAGTGACCCTGCCGCGCGCTACAGTGCGGCGCATGTCGCCCCTGTCCCGTGGACGCTTCGTCGGCCTGCTGCTCGCCGTGGCCAGCGCAACCCACGGTCAGTCGCTGGACCGCTTCCTGGCGCCCATCGACGAGCGCCGGCTGGACGATGGTCGGCAGGCCGTGACCTGGATCCGCCGCGCGGCCCATCCGATCACTGGCGCTGCACCCGACCTCAGCGCCCTGGCGGCCCGCCTGGCCGAAGCCGAGGTGATCGGCCTGGGCGAGATCACCCACGGCAGCCACGAGGACATGGCGCTCAAGGCGCAGCTGCTGCGCCTGCTGGTCGAGCGCCATGGCCTGGGCCTGATCGCACTGGAGGCCAACCGCGCCGCGGGCCAGCGGCTGCAGCGTTTCATCGACGCCGACAGCAGCGAGACCGATGTCGCCGCCGCGCTGCGCGACTCGGGCATCTTCAGCGTTTACCGTTGCGAGGCCCTGGGTGCGCTGCTGCTGTGGCTGCGCGAGTGGAACCGCGCGCACCAGCCGGCGGTGCGTGTGGTGGGCATCGATGTGCAAGACCCGGGCCGCGATGCCCAGGCCGCGATGCAGGCGCTGCGCCAGCGCGACCCGGCGCAGGCGGCTACCCTGGAAGCGCCGCTGGCCGAGTTGCTCGCCGAGCGGGTGCCGCATGTGTCGCAGCTGTTCCCGGGCGCGCGGCGGGCACAGTGGCAGCGCTGGCGCGCTGCTGCGGCCACGCTGGAGCAGGCCCTGCAGCGTCACCCCGCCGAGGCCGAGGCCCTGGAGGCGGCCTGGTCCCTGCGCATGGCCCTGCACACCTTCGAGTTTGATGTGGGCACCGCCGGGGGACCGGTGGACCTGCCGCCCGAGGCCTTCTCGCGGCGCGACAGCGCCATGGCCGAGCGCCTGCTGCGCGCGCGCCGCGGTGGCGAG
>JAFLDI010000205.1 GCA_017302485.1 Burkholderiales bacterium
GTGGCCCAACGACCCGCCTCTTGGATGGAGCAACACCATGAGCCTTCCCCACTCGCTCTTCCCCATCATCGCCATCGCTGCCTCTGCGCCGTTCCTGTCCGGCCTTGAGCCGGGGACCGATGCGCCCGTGCAGGCACAGCCCACAACAGCACCCGTCACCGCGCCGCCGCCCAGTGTCACGCCGATCCGGCTTAATGCCGCGACCGCGTTCGGGTCGGGCCAGCATGAAAGTACCTATGGTTGCTTACTGGCGCTGTCGGGCTTGCGTAAACAAGCCGCACTTAATCGCGCTCTGGGGGCGAAGGCCGGCATGCTGGATCTCGGCTGTGGTTCGGGGATTCTGGCGCTGGCCATGGCGAAGGCCTGGCGCAAACCTGTGCTCGCCACCGACATCGACCCCGAGGCTGTGCGTGTGGCGGCCTATAACGCCCAGCGTAATCAAGAGCACAATGTGGTGCGCACAGCTTTAGGGGATGGCCTGAACATCCGTGACATTCGCCGCAAAGGGCCTTTCAGCCTGATCACCGCCAACATCCTGGCGCGGCCTCTGTGCCGCATGTCGCGCGCCATGACATTGCTGCTGCGGCGCAACGGTTATCTGGTGATGGCCGGATTATTACAGTGGCAAGAGGCCATGGTGCTGGGGGCGTATCGCCGCCAGGGCTTGAAATTGTATCGTCGTATTCGGTTGAACGGCTGGTCCACGCTTGTTTTGAGGCGTTGAATCTTTTGAAGCGTTGAAACCGTCGCCCGCAGACATTAGCTTTCGGATATGAATCACACATCCTCACAAATGCGATTTGCCCTCCAGGCCCAGCGTTTAGCGGCCTTGCGGGTGGCCATGCACACCGCCGGGATCGACGCCTACCTGATCCCACGCTCGGACGAGCACCAGGGCGAATACGTTGCTGCCTATGCCGAGCGGTTGTCGTGGCTGACGGGCTTTACCGGGTCGGCCGGCATGGCGATTGCCATGAAAGACAGTGCCGCCGTATTTATTGATGGGCGCTACACCTTGCAGGTGCGCGACCAGGTGGACCTGAACGTGTTCGAGACCCGCTCGTATCTGGATGTGCCCAAATGGATCGGCGAGAACCTGAAGGCTGGACAGAAACTGGCCTATGATCCCTGGCTGCATACGGAAACGGGCGTCAAGGCGCTGAAGGAAGCCTGCCCCGACGGCATCGACGGCTACTTCGAGAACGTCGGCGGCATGATCCTGGACGCGGTGATGCTGCGCTGCAATGCCTTCAGCCGCATCGCCTTCTGCGGCATGATCGCCGGCTACAACGGCGAGCCCATCCCGATGGCCAACCCGTCGCTGATCCTGGTCAACCGCATGAAGCTCGAGGGCTTCATCGTCAGCGAACACATGCAGCTCTGGCCCGAGGCACTGAAGGAACTGGGTACGATGGTCGCCACGGGCAAGTTCAAGTACCGCGAGACCGTGGCCCAGGGCCTGCAGAGTGCGCCCGAGGCCTTCCTGGGCCTGCTCAAGGGCAGGAACTTCGGCAAGCAGCTGGTCAAGCTCGTCTGATGGCTGAGCGGCCGCCCATCGCCTGGACGGCAGCGCGCTTCGAGGGCCTGTCGACAGACGACCTGTACGACGTGTTGCAGCTGCGTGCGCGGGTCTTCATCCTGGAGCAGGGGCCCTACCTGGACCCGGATGGGCTGGATCGTCACAGCCTGCACCTGCTGGGACGGCTGGCGGCGCCCTGGGGCGATCTGCCGGCGGGCGAGGCGGTGCTGTACCTGCGGGTGGTCGACCCGGGCCTGAAGTACGAGGAGCCGTCGGTCGGCCGCGTGGTGGCCCATGCCACGCTGCGCGGCACCGGCCTGGGCCGTGCGCTGGTGGCCGAGGGGCTGCGTCTGGCCGATCGGGCCTGGCCGGGGCAGGGCAACCGCATCAGCGCCCAGGCGCACCTGCAGCGCTTCTATGGCGGGTTCGGCTACCAGGCCGTGGGCGAACCCTACAGCGAAGACAACATTCCCCACATCGAGATGCTGCGTCCGGCGCAGCGCTGAAGGAGACCCGCGATGAAACGATTGGCAGGCCGCGCCGCGGTCATCACTGGCGCCGGCTCCGGCTTCGGCCTGGAACTCTCTCGGCTGCTGGCCGGGCAGGGCATGCACCTGGTGATGGCCGATGTGCAGGCGGCGGCGCTGGAAGCCGCCGCGCAGGAGATGCGCAGCCTGGGCGCCGAGGTGCTGGCCCAGGTGGTGGACGTCTCCAAGGCGGAGCAGGTCGAAGCGCTGGGCGCGGCCACGCTGGCGCGCTTCGGTGCGCCGGGCGTGGTCTTCAACAACGCGGGCGTCGGCGCGGGCGGGCTGATCTGGGAGCACACGCTCAAGGACTGGGAATGGGTGGTGGGCGTCAACCTGATGGGCGTGGCCCACGGCGTGCGCGTCTTCACGCCGATGATGCTGGCCGCCGCGCAGGCGGATCCGTCCTTCGAGGGCCACATCGTCAACACCGCGTCGATGGCCGGGCTGCTGAACGCGCCCAACATGGGCGTCTACAACGTCACCAAGCACGCGGTGGTGTCGATGAGCGAAACGCTGTACCAGGACCTGCGCCTGGTGACCGAGCAGATCAGCGCCAGCGTGCTGTGCCCGTACTTCGTGCCCACCGGCATCCACCAGAGCGAGCGCAACCGGCCCGCCGAGATGGCCAATGCCGGCGCCGGCCCCACGCGCAGCCAGCTGATCGGCGCGGCCATGGCCGAAAAGGCGGTGACCAGCGGCAAGGTCAGTGCGGCCCAGGTGGCGCAGTTCGTGGTGGACGCCATCCTGGCCGACCGCTTCTACATCTACAGCCACCCGCACGCCCTGGGCGGCGTGCAGGTGCGGCTGGAGGACATCATGCTGCAGCGCAATCCGACCGACCCGTTCAAGGAGCGGCCGGAGCTGGGCGAGCGGCTGCGCGCCCAGCTGCGCTGACCAGGTTTCAATCGGGCTTGGATCCGGTGGGCAGCTCGCCGAGGCTGGACAGGTGGCTGCGCCCGAGCAGCGTGCGGGTGGTGTAGACCACCGTCTGTCGGCCAGGCACCGCGATCGTCCGCTGGTTGGTCAGTGTGCGGTCATCGGAGCTGTCGCTCAGTCGGTCACCCGTGGTGTCGCCATCGACCATCCGGTGCTCGATGGCCTCCACGGCAAGCCATTCGCAACAGCCGCGCACCACCGCACGACGCTGCTGGCCGCCCGTGGTCCAGATGCCGACGAACTGCGTCAGCACATCCGCGCGTGGTTCCGAGCGATCGAGCAGGTAGGACCACGCGCCTGGGCCGGGGATGAAGCCGATGTCGCGCTGCCCTTCGTCGCTGAGGATGTCGCTGTCGAGGTAGCGCGACATCGCGGCAGCGATCGTGGTGTCGGTCGGGTTGCGCATGGTGTAGCGCTGGGTCAGCAGGTAGCTGCCCGGGATCGGGCCGGTTTCCAGGCGCTGCTGCAGGTCGATCTGCAGACCCTGGGCGCTGAACCCGCCACGGGTCTCATGGGCGTTGACGTTCCGGATCCAGCCATTGTCCTCGGCCTCCCAGTTCGGACCGGCGATCGATGCGAAGACCAGGTCCTTGGTACTGCCGTCTTCTGCGGTGTAGATGCTGGCGTCGGTGAAGCGGCCGGCCGAGTCGACGACGACGCTGAGCTGGCCTTGGGGGCTGTCGACCATCAGGCTGGCGACAGCGGTGCGGGACAGGGCGGGTTCGGTCTTGGCGGCAGCGGCCGTGTGGCTCATTGCCAGCGCACCGACCAGGACGAGGGGCGCGAAGAGGATCGAGCTCATGACACATCTCCTTGAGGTGAGGGCCTGCCCCCGTGGGCAGGCGAGGACGTGCGTGGATCAGCGGGCCGGCAGGGACGCCAGAGCATCCAGCGCGCTGCGGCCGAACACGGTCACGGTATGGACCTTGACCGAGCCGCCCGCCGGCACCAGCACGGTGGTCTGGTTGTTGATGGCCTTGTCCCAGGCGTCGTCGCTGACGCCATCGCCATCCAGGTCATCCGCCACAGTGTTGTTCTCTTCCGGCGTGATGTCGCTGATGTTGTTGCAGCAATGGCGGACCACGCGGGTGGTCTTCGAGCCGCCAGTCAGCTTGACGCCGACATACCCGGTCAGGAACTCGGGCGACGGCGTCACGTTGGAGACGATGTAGCTGAAGCGACCCTTGGGCGGCTGGTAGCCGTAATCGCCGAGGTCGCTGTCGTTGTAGCGCATCAGGCCCACGCTGACCGGCTCGGTGCCTGGGTTGGCCAGCGTGTAGACCTGTGTCAGCGCGTAGCTGCCTGCCAACTCACCGACGGTCAGGACCTGCTTCAGGTCAACCTGCAGCGGTCCCACCGTGAAGCTGCTCCTGGCCTTGTTGCTCTGACTTTGCTTGACGCTGTCAACGCCATGACCGACGCCGTCGAAGTAGAGACTGGAGCTGTAGCTCATGTCGACGGTCAGATCGTCGGCGACGGTGTAGACCAGGGCCTCGGCAAAGTTGCCGGCGCCGTCCACGGTCACCTGGGCTGTGCCACTGGGTGACGACTGGCTGAGGACCGCCGTGGGGCCGGACGGAGGCCTCGGCAGGTCCTTGTGCGCCGCGGCGTGGGCGGCGAGCAGGGCAGGGGATGTACCGAGCAGGCCCAGGCACAGGGGCAGCAGGGCGGCGTGGCGACGCAGGGACATGGCTCTCTCCTTGAAGTTCATGGAAGAAATGGCCATGCCATGCTAGGGACGCCTGCTCGCCTGTGCCTCCTCTCAACTGATGAACCGGGCGCGCCTCAGGCGGTCGCCGCGGCGGTCTGCGCCTTCTTCAGCGCGAAGCCCAGCAAGGTCCCCACCTGGCGCAGGTACTCGACGTGGGCGGGCGTCCACTCGAGGACATCGGTGGTGTTCTCGCAGCAGAACAGGCCCCAGGGCTGGCCGGAGATGTTGATGCCCACGTCCAGCAGTGAGCGGATCCCCAGCGGGTCGAAGTAGATCTCGTTGAAGCAGGCCGTCACCGCGTGCGCGCGGGCGTCGGAGGCCACGATCAGGTTGTCATTGCGCATTGCCTCGAAGTAGGGGCCGAAATCTGCCTCGTGCAGCACCGTGCCGGCGGCCCATTGGCGGTCGGTGCGGTCATACAGGCGCACGCATTCAATGGCGTCACGCAGCAGCGCGTCGGGGTAGATCCACAGGCTGGCGCGGGTGCAGCCCATCTCCTCGACGAGGGTCTGGGTCAGTTCGTCATAGAAGGCGTCGCTGGACGTCGAGCCATCCATCAGGCGCTTGGACAGGTTGAGGATGCGGGTCTTGTCGAACATGGGGCGGGCTCCGGGGTGGCGGTGGGGACGGGGCCGTCAGCGGGGTGACGGTTCGCGGGGTATCGGCCGATCCGGACCGGGCTTGAGCCCGGCGCGTGGCACACTCCCGCGCTTCCCGCGACTTCTCTGTTTCCCGTGTTGGACAAGATCCTGCTGCAGATCGCCGCCGAGCTGAGCGTTCGGCCGGCCCAGGTCAAGACGGCGGTCGAGCTGCTGGACGGTGGCGCCACCGTTCCGTTCATCGCCCGCTACCGCAAGGAGGCCACCGACGGCCTCGACGACATCCAGTTGCGCGAGCTGGAGGCCCGCCTGGCCTACCTGCGTGAGCTGGAGGACCGCCGTGCCGCGGTGCTCAGGAGCATCGACGAGCAGGGCAAGCTGACGCCCGAGTTGCGCGCGGCCATCGAGACGGCGCCCACCAAGCAGGAGCTGGAAGACCTCTACCTGCCCTACAAGCCCAAGCGCCGCACCAAGGGCATGATCGCCCGCGAGGCGGGCCTGGAGCCATTGGCCGATCGCTTGTTTGCCGACCCGACACTGGATCCGCTGGCCGAGGCGCAGGCCTTTGTCGCCGCGTATGACGGCGGTGCCGCCAAGCTGGCCGAGGCCGGCTTTGCCGACGCCTTCGCGGTGCTCGACGGCGTGCGCGACCTGCTCAGCGAGCGCTGGGCCGAGGACGCTGGGCTGGTGGGCACGCTGCGCGAATGGCTGTGGGTCGAGGGCCTGTTCCAGTCGAAGCTGGCGCCCGGCAAGGACGAGAACCACGCCGACCACAGCAAGTTCCGCGACTACTTCGACTACGACGAGCCGATCCGCAGCGTGCCCAGCCACCGCGCGTTGGCGGTGTTCCGCGGTCGCGCGCTGGAGATCCTGGACGCCAAGCTGGTGCTGGACGAGGAGATCGTGGCTGGTCAGCCCACGCTGGCCGAGGGCCGCATCGCCCACCACCTGGGCTGGCGCCACGCCAAGCGCCCAGGCGATGAGCTGATCCGCAAGACGGTGGCCTGGACCTGGAAAGTCAAGCTGTCGATGAGCCTAGAGCGCGACCTGTTCGCCCGCCT
>JAFLDI010000206.1 GCA_017302485.1 Burkholderiales bacterium
GCCGGCCGCGGCCGCTTCGCGCTGATCCCTCATCCCATGTCCTGGAGGCTCCCGCCATGTGGATGACCCGCGTCTCGATCAACAACCCCGTCTTCGCCACGATGGTCATGGTGGCCATCTGCGTTCTGGGACTGTTCGCCTACAACCGCCTGGGCGTCGAGCAGATGCCCGACGTCACGCCGCCAATGGTCTTTGTCCAGGTGGCCTACCCAGGCGCGTCGCCGCCGGCGGTGGAGACCGAGGTGACGCAGCCGCTGGAGCAGGCCCTCAACGGCATTGCCGGCATCAAGCAGATCACCTCGAACAGTTTCGAGGGGCGCAGCGAAAGCTATCTGCGCTTCAACGTCGACGCCGATATGAGCCGGGCGGTGCAGGACGTGCGGGACAAGGTCTCGCAGGTCCAGGCGGGTTTCCCGCGCGATGTGAAGCAGCCGCTGATCGCGCGCTTTGATGGCGACAACCAGCAACCCACGGTGATCGTGGCGCTGCTGGCCAGCGACCGCAGCGCCCGCGAGCTGTCACTGCTGGCCGACCAGACGCTGCGCCGGCGCTTCGAACGCGTGGATGGCGTGGCGCGGGTGCAGGTGGGCGGTCTGGTGGTGCGGCAGGTGCGAATCGATCTGGATCCGCAGCGCCTGCGCGCCCATGCGCTGACGCCTGCGGACGTGGCGGCCGCGCTGCAGCGCGCCAACGCAGATCAGCCGGTGGGCTTGCTCAGTGGGGAGCGCATCGATGCCATCGTCCGCATCGAGGGCCGCATCCGCACGCCCAAGGAGTTCGGCGACGTGGTGGTGGCGCATGGCGCTGCCGGTGTGGTGACCGTGGCCGACCTGGGACAGGTGGTCGAGCGCGAGCAGGAGGCCGAGTCGATCTCGCGCATCAATGGCAAGACGGCCGTCACCTTCAACATCATCAAGCAGCAGGACGCCAACCTGGTGGCCACCGGCGAGGCGGTCAAGGCCGCCTACGAGGAGATCAAGACCAGCCTGCCGCCGGGCATGGAGATGCGCCTGATCTGGGCTCGCAGCGACTGGACCAAGGACTCGCTGGATGGCGTCAAGCGCACGCTGATCGAGGGCGCGCTGCTCACGGTGGGCATCGTCTTCCTGTTCCTGCACAGCTGGCGCAGCACGGTGATCACCGGCCTGACGCTGCCGATCTCGGTGATCGCCAGTTTCCTGGCGGTGTACGCCTTTGGCTTCACGCTGAACTTCATGACGATGATGGCGCTGAGCCTGTGCATCGGCCTGCTGATTGACGATGCCATCGTGGTGCGCGAGAACATCGTGCGCCACGTGAAGATGGGCAAGGACCACCACACGGCGGCGCGCGAGGGCACCGACGAGATCGGCCTGGCGGTGCTGGCCACCACCTTCGCGATCTGCGCTGTGTTCACACCGGTGGCCTTCATGCACGGCATCGTCGGCAAGTTCTTCTTTCCGTTCGGCATCACGGTGGTGGCGGCGGTGCTGGTCAGCCTGTTTGTTAGCTTCACGCTTGACCCGATGCTGTCGGCGGTCTGGAAGGACCCCCCCGGTGACCGCTTCAGCCGACTGCCGGTTGTGCGCCATCTGCTGGCGGCAGTGGACACCGGCATGGACCGCCTGCATGACATCTACGGTGCACTGATCCGCTGGGCCATGGGCCCGCGCCGCTACCGCCTGCCGCTGCCCGCCTTCGGCCGACCCTTCGGGGAGGATGGTCGGCGCCTGCCGGGTGCGGCACGCGTGTGGCGCCGAGCCACGCTGAGTCCGCGCGGCGTGGTGCTGTGGATCGCCACCTTCAGTTTCGTTGCCGCGCTGGCGATCCCGGCGGCCGGTCTGATCGGCGCCGAGATGGTGCCGCAGACGGACGATGGCTTCATCCAGATCAACGTCAAGCTGCCGGTGGGTTCCAGTCTGGAGCGCTCTGACGAGAAGTTCCGCCAGCTTGAGGCGATCGTCTCCGGCTTCCCCGAGGTGGTGACGGTCAACACCAACATTGGTGGCGAACAGGGCCGCTCGGCAGGCACCATCGGTGTCAACCTCAAGCCACGCAGGCAGCGTGAGCGCGGGCAGAAGGAGGTCGAGGACGCGATCCGCGCGGCGTTTGCCAGCGTGCCCGGCGTTGACGTGGCCCTGGGTTGGGACCGCCCGATCTATGTGGGTGTGCTGGGCCCCGATCCCGAGGTGCTGGACCAGATCACGACCCAGTTGACCGAGAAGATCCGCAAGATCAAGGGCATCGCCGATCTGGAGAACTCGGTCAAACCGGGCGTGCCGGCCTATGCCGTGCGCCTGAAGCCCGATGCCGCGCGTGAGCTGGGGCTGTCGGCGCAGACCCTGGCCAACTCGATGCGGGCCTATGTCAACGGCGATGTGGCCACCTGGTGGACCACGCCCGACGGCCAGCAGGTGGAGGTGCAGCTGCGCCTGCCGCAGGACCAGCGCCGCGACATCGAGCAGCTGCGCCAGTTGCCCGTGGCCTACGCCAAGGATGGCACGCCGGTGGCCCTGGAACGGGTGGCCACGATCACCGCCGTCACCAATCCGCAGCTGATCAAGCGCCAGGACCTGCAGCGACGCCAGGGCATCTACGCCGGCATCGACCATGGCTCGGGGCGCGCCGCGGGTGACGTGGGTGCTGATGTGAAGAAGCTGGTCGAACAGACCTCGCTGCCACCGGGCTACCGCTTCGACGTGGGTGGCCAGACCAAGGACCAGGAGGAGGTCTTCGGCGCCATCTTCGGGGCCCTGGGCCTGGCGGTGATATTCATCTACATCGTGCTGGCCAGTCAGTTCGGCAGTTTCATCCAGCCGCTGGCGATCATGGCCTCGCTGCCGCTGTCGCTGATCGGCGTGATGCTGGCACTGTGGATCAGCCGCTCGACGATCAACCTCTTCTCGCTGATCGGCCTGATCATGCTGATGGGCCTGGTCACCAAGAACGCCATCTTGCTGGTGGACTTCGCGAACCACGCCCGCCGGCGCGGCGCCAGCATGCTCGACGCGCTGCTGGAGGCCGGCCAGACACGGATGCGGCCGATCGTCATGACCACGGCGGCCATGGTGTTCGGCATGCTGCCACTGGCCCTGGCTCTCAACGAGGGCGGCGAGTTCCAGTCGTCGATGGGCCGTGCCATCATCGGCGGCGTGATCACGTCGACGCTGCTGACCCTGGTGGTGGTGCCGGTGATCTACAGCTACCTGGTGCGCGAGCGACGGGCTTGACGGTCCGCGGCGGTCAGCATTCGACGATGTTGACCGCCAGGCCCCCGCGGGCGGTTTCCTTGTACTTGGTCATCATGTCGGCGCCGGTCTCGCGCATCGTCTTGATGACCTTGTCGAGGCTGACGAAGTGGCTGCCATCGCCGCGCAGCGCCATGCGGGCGGCGTTGATCGCCTTGACCGAGGCGATCGCGTTGCGCTCGATGCAGGGGATCTGCACCAGTCCGCCCACCGGGTCGCAGGTCAGGCCCAGGTGGTGCTCCATGCCGATCTCGGCGGCGTTCTCGGCCTGCTCGGGCGTGCCGCCCATCACCGCGCACAGCGCGCCTGCGGCCATCGAGCAGGCCACGCCCACCTCGCCCTGGCAGCCGACCTCGGCACCGGAGATGCTGGCGTTCTCCTTGTAGAGAATGCCAATGGCGGCGGCGGTGAGCAGGAAGTCGACCACACCGGCCTCGCTGGCACCCGGCACGAAGCGGGTGTAGTAGTGCAGCACCGCCGGCACGATGCCGGACGCGCCGTTGGTGGGCGCGGTGACCACGCGGCCGCCGGCGGCGTTCTCCTCGTTGACCGCCAGGGCGTACAGATTGACCCAGTCCAGCACCTGCAGCGGGTCGCGCAGGGCTTCCTCGGGGCGGGCGGTCAGCGCCTCGCGCAGGGCCTTGGCGCGTCGCTTGACCTTGAAGCCGCCGGGCAGCGTGCCTTCGGTGCGGCAACCGCGCTCGACGCAGGCCTGCATCACGCCCCAGATGCGCAGCAGACCGGCGTCGATCTCACTGTCGCTGCGCCAGTGGCGTTCGTTGCGCCGCATCAGTTGGGCGATGCTCAGACCGTGTTCCCGGCACAGGGCCAGCAACTGCTCACCGCTGGTGAAGGGCAGCGGCAGCACCGTGGCATCGGGCGCTATGGCCTTCTGGCGGCTGCCGTCCGCAGCCACTTCCTCGCTGACGACGAAGCCACCGCCGACCGAGTAGTACACGCGCTGGCTCAGCTCGGCGCCGGTGGCATCGAAGGCGCTCAGCCGCATGCCGTTGGCGTGGAAGGGCAGGTTCTCTCGGCGGTGGAAGTTCAGGTCGCGCGCCTCGTCAAAGGTCACCGGCTGCTCACCGTTCAGCAGCAGCCGGCCCTCGTCTCGGATGGCGGCCAGCAGGGTGGGCACCTGATCGACATCCACCGTGTCCGGTTCGTGCCCGGCCAGACCCAGCAGCACTGCCGTGTCACTGCCGTGTCCCTTGCCGGTGGCACCCAGCGAGCCATAGAGGCCACAGTGCACGCGCGCAGTGCGCGCCAGCAGGCCTTCATGAGCCAGGCGCAGCGTGAACAGCCGCGCGGCGCGCATCGGCCCCACGGTGTGGGAGCTGCTCGGCCCGATGCCGATCTTGAAGAGGTCGAAGACCGAAACCGCCATGGGTCGGACTCAGACGTAGTCCGACACCGGCGGACAGCTGCAGCTGAGATTGCGGTCGCCCCAGACATTGTCGACCCGACCCACTGGCGACCAGTACTTGCCTTGGCGCAGCGACGGCAGCGGATAGGCAGCCTGCTCGCGGGTGTAGGGGTGCGACCAGTCAGCGGCCAGCAGGCTGGCAGCCGTGTGCGGCGCGTTCTTCAGCGGATTGTCCTCGCGCGGCCAGGCCCCGGCCTCGACCTGGCGGATCTCGTTGCGGATCGCGATCATCGCGTCGCAGAAACGGTCCAACTCGGCCTTGCTCTCGCTCTCGGTGGGCTCGACCATCAGCGTGCCGGCCACCGGGAAGCTCAGCGTGGGCGCATGGAAGCCATAGTCGATCAGGCGCTTGGCCACGTCCTCGGCGCTGACGCCGGAGCTGTCCTTGAGCGGACGCAGGTCCAGGATGCACTCATGGGCCACGCCACCGCCGGCGATGCCGTCATGGCCGCCGCTGAAGTGGATGTCGTAGTGCGGCGCCAGGCGCGCGGCGACGTAGTTGGCGTTCAGGATGGCCACCTCGGTGGCGGCCTTCAGGCCATCGGCACCCATCATGCGGATATACATCCAGCTGATCGGCAGCACCGCGGCATTGCCCAGGGGGCCGGCACTGACCGCACCGACGCCGCCCTCGCGGGTCTGGCCGGCCGTGGCATGGCCCGGCAGGAAGGGCACCAGGTCCTCGACCACGCAGACTGGGCCGACGCCCGGGCCGCCGCCTCCGTGCGGGATGCAGAAGGTCTTGTGCAGGTTCAGGTGGCTGACGTCACCGCCGAACTCGCCCGGCGCCGCCAGGCCGACCAGCGCGTTCATGTTGGCGCCGTCCACATAGACCCGGCCCCCAAATCGGTGGACCATCGCGCACAGCTCCTTCACCCTCGGTTCGAAGACACCATAGGTGGAGGGGTAGGTGATCATGATGCAGGCCAGCCTGTCGGCGTGGGCCTCGCACTTGGCCTGCAGATCGTCCAGGTCGACGCTGCCGTTGGGGTCGCACTTGACCACCACCACGCTCATGCCGGCCATCTGCGCCGACGCCGGGTTGGTGCCGTGGGCGCTTTCGGGGATCAGGCAGACGGTGCGCTGCGCATCGCCGCGCGAGGCGTGCCAGCCGCGGATCGCCAGCAGGCCGGCGTACTCGCCCTGCGAGCCGGCATTGGGCTGCAGGCTGATGCCGGCATAGCCGGTGGCCTGACTGAGCCAGCCGCACAGCTGCGCGTTGAGCTCGTCGTAGCCCTGCAACTGTTCGGCAGGCGCGAATGGGTGCAGCTCGGCGAACTCGGGCCAGGTGATGGGGACCATCTCGCTGGTCGCATTGAGCTTCATCGTGCACGAGCCCAGCGGGATCATGCTGCGGTCCAGCGCCAGATCCTTGTCGGCCAGTTGGCGCAGGTAGCGCAGCATCGCCGTCTCGGAGTGGTAGCGGTTGAACACCGGGTGGCTCATGAAGGCCGACTGGCGCTGCAGCGCGGCCGGGATCAGGCTGTCGCAGTCGCCGGCGAGGGCCTCCACGCTGGGCAGCTTGGTGCCTGCAGGGGCCAGCCAGCGCCACAGCGCGGCCAGGTCGGCGCGGGTGGTGGTTTCGTCCAGCGCGATGCCGACGATGCGATCGGACAGGCGGCGCAGGTTGGCGCGCTCGGCGCGGGCCGCGGCCAGC
>JAFLDI010000207.1 GCA_017302485.1 Burkholderiales bacterium
CCGCGCACGCCGCGGCGCAGACCCCGGCGGCGGCGCCCGCGCCCGATTGGAGCGTGACCGCGAACGTCGGCCTTTACAGCGAGTACCTGTTCCGCGGCATCGCACAGACCGCGGGCAAGCCGGCGCTGCAGGGCGGCTTCGACGTCGCGCACACCGGCGGCTTCTACGCCGGCACCTGGGGCTCGAACATCAGTTGGCTCGAGGACTTCGGCGCGTACAACCGCTCGAGCCTCGAGTGGGACTTCTACGCGGGCTTCAAGAAGAACTTCGGCGACACCGACTTCTACTGGGACGTCGGCACGCTCTACTACTACTACCCGGGCAAGAAGAACCCCGGCGTGATCAGCGCCGACACCTGGGAGATCTACGCGGCCCTCGGCTGGAAGTGGGCGAGCGTCAAGTTCTCCTACAACCTCGACGACTACTTCGGCGTGCGACCGACCGGCCGGAAGACCGACGGTACGTATTACATCGACGCGTCGGCGACCTACCCGGTCGGCGAGACCGGAATCGCGCTGCTCGGTCATGTCGGCTACCTCGACGTGCGCCACGACGCGGGTGGCGAGGCGAAGCTCTCGTACACCGACTGGAAGCTCGGCGCGTCCTACACGGTGCCCGAAGGCGTGATGAAGGGCATCGAGGTCGGCGCCTACTACAGCGGCAACAACGCGAAGTCCTCGCCGTACACCGACCTCACCGGCTACGACACCTCGAAGGATCGCGGCGTCGTCTACGTCAAGAAGACGTTCTGACCGCCGGCCGACCGACCGCCGCACGAACCAGGGTGAACCCATGAAGCTCGTCACCGCCATCATCAAGCCGTTCAAGCTGGACGAGGTCCGCGAGGCGCTCTCGCAGATCGGCGTCCAGGGCATCACCGTCACCGAAGTCAAGGGGTTCGGCCGCCAGAAAGGGCACACCGAGCTCTATCGGGGCGCCGAGTACGTCGTCGACTTCCTGCCGAAGGTGAAGCTCGAAGCCGCGATCAAGGACGAACTCGTCGATCGCACCATCGAGGCGATCGAGAAGGCCGCCAACACAGGAAAGATCGGCGACGGAAAGATCTTCGTCTTCGAACTGGAGCAGGTCGTGAGAATCCGCACCGGCGAGACCGGCGCCGAGGCACTTTGATCAGTCAATCGGGGAGAATCCCATGAAGAAGTTTCTAACCCTGCTCGTCGTCACGGCCGCCCTAGGCTGGACCGGCATGGGGATGGCACAAGACAAGCCTGCAGAGCCGGCAGCAGCGACGGCGGCCGCGGCGGATGCTGCAAAACCGGCGGCACCGGCAGAGGCGCCTGCTGCCGCTGCCACTCCGGCAGAAGCGGAAGCGCCTGCGGCTGCACCAGCACCCAAGGGGGACAAGGGTGACACGACGTTCATGTACGTCGCGACCGTGCTCGTCATTCTCATGACGATCCCGGGGCTTGCCTTGTTCTATGGCGGCCTGGTTCGAACCAAGAACATGCTGTCCGTGCTGATGCAGGTGCTCGTCACCTTCTCTCTGCTCGCCGTGTTGTGGTCGATCTACGGGTACAGTGTGGCGTTCACGGGGGGCAACCCCTTCTTCGGCGGTCTCTCCAAGGCATTCCTGAGCGGAATCACACCCGACTCCCTCGCCGCGACGTTCTCCAAGGGAGTGGCCATACCGGAGATCATGTTCGTCGTCTTCCAGATGACATTCGCCGCCATCACGCCCTGCCTCATCATCGGTGCCTTCGCCGAGCGCATGAAGTTCAGCGCCGTGCTGCTGTTCATGGTGATCTGGTTCACCTTCAGCTACGCCCCGATGGCCCACATGGTCTGGTACTGGATGGGTCCGGACGCCTACACCGGCGCCGAAGTGGTCGACGCGATGAACGCCAAGGCCGGCTACATCTGGCAGATGGGTGCGCTGGACTTCGCCGGCGGCACCGTGGTGCACATCAACGCCGCCGTGGCGGGCCTGGTGGGCGCCTACATGATCGGCAAGCGCGTGGGCTACGGCAAGGAGTCGATGGCGCCGCACAGCCTGACGCTGACCATGGTCGGTGCCTCGCTGCTGTGGGTGGGCTGGTTCGGCTTCAACGCCGGCTCCGCCCTGGAAGCCAACGGCTTTGCCGCCCTGGCCTTCATCAACACCTTCATCGCCACCGCCGCCGCGGTGCTGGGCTGGTGCGTGGGTGAGGCGCTGCACAAGGGCAAGGCCTCGATGCTGGGTGCCGCCTCCGGTGCCGTCGCCGGTCTGGTGGCGATCACCCCGGCTGCCGGCAACGTCGGCATCGGCGGTGCGCTGGTGATCGGTGCGGTCTCGGGCTTCGCCGGCCTGTGGGGCGTGTCGGGCCTGAAGAAGATGCTGGGTGCCGACGATTCGCTGGACGTGTTCGGCGTGCACGGTGTCTGCGGCATCCTGGGTGCGCTGCTGACCGGTGTCTTCAACTCGCCCAACCTGGGCGGCCCGAGCGCGGTGGGCGACTGGGTCACCGTCGGCATGATCGCCCCGGACGCCTACAGCATCGCCAGCCAGGTCTGGGTGCAGGCCAAGGCCGTGCTGATCACGGTGGTCTGGTCGGGTGTGGTCTCGGTCATCGCCTACAAGGTGGTCGACATGGTCATCGGCCTGCGCGTCACCGAGGAAGAGGAACGCGAGGGTCTGGACATCACGACCCACGGCGAGACCGCCTACAACAAGTGATCCCGAGGCAGGCGGCTGCGGCCGACCTGCCGATCCCGAGTTTCGGAGCGAGTTGGGGGCTGCGGCAACGCAGCCCCCTTTTTTTCGCTGCGGGTCTGGAAACCATCTGGTGGCCCCCCAACTAGAATCGTCCGTCAGCCCCCAGCAGCCTCCACCATGGTCCCGCACCTCGTCACCGCCCTCACCGGCCCGATCAACGAGCTGGAACAGCGCATCCTCGAGTCCATGCCGGCCATCGAGCGCTGGTTCCGCCTCGAGTGGATGGAGCACACGCCGCCGTTCTACACCTCGGTGGACGTGCGCAACGCCGGCTACAAGCTGGCACCGGTGGACACCAACCTGTTTCCCGGCGGTTTCAACAACCTGACCGACGAGATGCTGCCGCTGGCGGTGCAGGCGGCGATGGCGGCCATCGAGAAGATCTGTCCCGAGGCGCGCAACCTGCTGCTGATTCCCGAGCGCCACACCCGCAACATGTTCTACCTGATGAACGTGCAGCGGCTGGTGCGCATCTTCACCAACGCCGGCCTGAATGTGCGTCTGGGGACGCTGGACGAGGCCATCACCGAGCCCAGCCCGGTCGAGCTGCCCGACGGCTCGAGCCTGACGCTCGAACCGCTGCTGCGCACCCAGCGCCGCCTGGGCCTGAAGAACTTCGACCCCTGCACCATCCTGCTCAACAACGACCTCTCTGCCGGCATTCCACCGGTGCTGGAGGGTCTTCACGAACAGTACCTGTTGCCGCCGCTGCATGCCGGGTGGGCGATTCGCCGCAAGACCCACCACTTCGAGGCCTACGAGGAAGTGGCCAAGAAGTTCGCCAAGCTGCTGGGCATGGACCCCTGGCTGATCAACCCGATGTATGCGCAGTGCGGCGAGGTCGACTGGCAGGCCGGCAGCGGACTGGAGTGCGTGCAGACCCAGGTCGACGCACTGCTCACCAAGATCCGCCGCAAGCACAAGGAATACGGCATCGCCGAGAAGCCCTTCGTCGTCGTCAAGGCCGACAACGGCACCTATGGCATGGGCGTCATGACCGTGCGCGATGCCAAGGAGCTGGACGAGATCAACCGCCGCACGCGCAACAAGATGGACGTGGTCAAGGACGGCCAGCGCGTCAGCCAGGTGATCATCCAGGAGGGCGTGCCCACCTACGAGCGGGTCAACGAGGCGGTGGCCGAACCGGTGGTCTACATGATTGACCGCTACGTGGTGGGCGGCTTCTACCGGGTGCATGCCGAGCGCGGCATCGACGAGAACCTCAATGCGCCGGGCGCCAGCTTCGTGCCGCTGGCCTTCGAGAAGAGCAACCAGTTGCCGCGCCCGGGCGAGAAGCCCGGCGTCAGCGCGCCCAACCGCTTCTACATGTACGGCGTCATCGGCCGTCTGGCGATGCTGGCGGCCGCCTACGAGCTGGAAGCCACCGACCCCAACGCCGAAACCTACGACTGAGCCCCCCAGGGCCGGGCTGCGCGCGCCAGGCGCTGCACCAGCGCCTCGGGGTCCAGCGATTCGGCCAGCGGCAACAGGAAGCGCTGCAGGCCGGCTTCGCGCAGGCGGCGCGCCTGCGCTCCCAGGTCGAACGCCGCCACCGGCCGGCCGCTGGCCAGGGCCGCGCTGAGCACATAGCAATAGGTCTCGGGCCAGATCGATGGCACCAGCAGCAGATCGGGCGCCAGGACCTGCAGGCGCTGCGGCAGCTCGCTGTCCTCGTAGCGTCCCAGCACCTCCACGCCGGCGGCCTGCAGGGCCGCATCGTCCGATGAGTGGCCCAGCAGCGTGAAGCGCCAGCCTCGCTGCCGGGCTGCCGGGCTGGCGGCCAGCCGGCGCAGCACCTCGAAACCCTTGACCGGGCTGAGTGCGCCGACCACGACGATGTGCTGCAGTGCCAGCGGCGCCTCCCAGGCGCGCCGATCGACAACGATCGGCGGCTCATGCGGCACCACCTCGGGCGAGAGCTCGGGCCAGTGGCGGCGCAGGCGCTGTGCCACGTCCTCGTCGGGCACCACCACCCGGGCGGCGGCGCGCAGCAGGCCATGGTGGCGCGCACGCCAGTCGGCGATGTCGCCCACCTGTTGGTCCAGGCCATCGGCCGCCAGGCAGCGCCGGCAGATGGCCGGATCAATGGGATCGCCGCAGAAGCGTCCTTCCGCGTCGACCAGGTTGATGCGCGGACACAGCATGCGGTAGTCGTGGACCGTGGCCTCCAGCGGGATGTCCAGCGCAGCGCTCAGCGACATCAGCCGCGGGGCCAGCGCGTCATCGTGGTCCGCCAGGTGGTGCAGCTGCAACTGGCGCAAGGCAAGCCGCCCGAGGACGGCGCCGAGCAGGTCTTCGGCACCTGCTGCCGGGCACACCGGCAGCGCCGCCAGATTGGGCAGCGCACCCAGGCGTGGCGCCACGAGGGACACCGCGCCTGGTCGCTCGGCGGGTCGCATCCACAGCACCTCCAGCCCCTGGGCACGCAGGCGATCGGCCTGCTCCTCCTCGTGGCGCAGCGTACCGCCGCCGCGGTCGTGGCTGATCAGCAGGGCCAGGCCGCGGCCGTCCAGCGCCTCGCGCAGCCGGTCGGCGTCCAGCCGAGCACGCACGCCGGCCAGGGGATCGTCACGCAGCCAGTCGTCGACGCGACGCTGGTAGTCCGGGTAGCGCTCCAGCAGCAGTTGCACGGCAGCGAGGGTGCGGCTCTCGGCCTCGCCCTTGAAGGACACCGAGCCGTCATGCCAGACGAACACATCGGTGGCCGCCAGGTGGTGCCAGCCGGCCCCATGGGCGCGCAGACACCAGTCGTTCTCCTCGCCATAGCCGCGGCCAAAGCGCTCGGCATCCAGCAGGCCGACCTGCTGCAGCGCGCTGCCCCGCATCAGCATGCAGAAACCCACACCGCTGGGCACCACCACCGGCGCCGCGCCCTGCCCGGCCAGCAGCCGGTCGACCTGGGCCGCCTGCAGCCGCAGCGGCCCGCGCCCGGCGCCGTTGGGCAGCCCCTGGCGCGGGTAGCTGAAGATCGTGGCATTGTTCGACAGCGGTGTGACCGATGCCGCTCGCGCGTCACGCTGCAGATGCGCGGCCAGGCGATCGAGCCAGTCGCCATGCACGCAGGTGTCGGCGTTGAGCAGCACCGCGTCGCGCCCCGGATGCAGTGACAGCGCCCGATTGACACTGCGCACAAAGCCCAGGTTGTCGCGGTTGACGAGCAACTCGAGCAGTCCCAGCTGGCTCAGGCGCCACAGCATGGCGCTGAGTGCCGGCTCCGGGCTGGCATCGTCGACCACCACCAGTGCGTACGGGTGGCGCACCGGCGCACTCAACACCGCCCACAGGCAGCGCAGCGACTCCTGCGAGCCGGCATAGACCGGCACGATCACATCGATGGGCTCGCCGGACGCTGGCGGCCGGGCGCGTCGCTCGGCCGCCAGGCCCTCCCAGGGCGCCGGGTCCAGATAGTCGCGGCCTTCGATCTCGGTGGGCACCTCCCAGGGCAGGCGCCCCTGCTCGGGCATCGGCACGCCGGCCGGCATCCGGGCCAGCAATGCGGCGCACATCGGGTCGAGCCGGTCCAGCGCAGCGGCCAGATCCAGGCGCTGGCGCAGCAGCGGCCTGCCGCTGTCGTCCTGGCC
>JAFLDI010000208.1 GCA_017302485.1 Burkholderiales bacterium
GGGTCGGCCGGGCCCTGGTAGGCCGGCAACTGGTGCGGCCGCACCGCATGCAGCCCCGACTCATAGACCATCGGTGCGGGCTGCGCCAGGGCCGTCATCGTGTCCGGGTCCAGCCTGTGGACGGCCAGGGCCCCGCCCGCCACCAGCAGCCCAGCCCAGGCCAGCCGCCAGGCCCCAGCCAGGCGGAACCAGCGCACCGGGGCGGTCGGGCCCCGGGCGCGTGCGCCGCGTTCAGTCACGCACCAGACCCAGCTTGCGGGCCTCGTAGATGGCCTCGGTCTTGGAGTGCACCTGCAGCTTCCGGTAGCTGCGCTTCACATAGGTCATCACCGTGTGGCGCGAGACCTCAAGCATGCGGGCGATCTCCTCGAAGCTGAAGCCCTTGGCCGACAGCGTCAGGACCTGCCGCTCCTGCGGCGACAGCAGGGCCTCGTCGACCACCGGCGCGCTCTGCGGCGTCAGGCGCAGCAGCAACTGGCGGGCGATGACCGGGCTGATCGGGCTGCCGCCGGCGCGAAGCGTGCGGATCTGTTCGGTCAGGTCGGCAGCCTGCGCGTCCTTGAGCAGGTAGCCGGTGGCGCCGGCCTCCAGGGAGGCCATGACGTGAGGCTCGTCGCCGAACACGCTGACCACCATGACGTCGGTCTGAGGCAGGTGGTCATTGGCGTAGCGGATCAGCTCGACGCCGCTGCCGCTGGGCAGGCCCAGGTCGACCAGCAGCACGTCGGGACGCTGCTCACGCAGCAGGCGCAGCCCAGGCGCCAGATCGCCGGCGGTGCCGGCCAGGCGCATGTCCGCCGCCTCGGCCACCGAGGTGGCGAAGGCCACGCGAAAGCGTTCGTCGTCCTCGACGATCAAGACCGAAATCGGATCCATCCTGGCAGTGTAGGCGGCGGATGCCGGCCTGGCGTGCCGCATCCCGCGTCTGAGGGACGCCCGACCGACGCCAGCGCCACGTCACCCTCGCGACAAGCCCCTGTTGGCGGCAACATTTGGCCGCATTCAGACATCCGCCCTTGACCTGGACACCTACAATAGGCCTGCGCCGAGTGCGCACGGAAGGCTGGGATCATGGGGACATCACTGAAAGTCGCGGGTTGGCTGGCCCTGGGGGCCGTGGCCGGAGCGTTGACGACCATCCAGCTGCAGGCGATTGCCCGCAGCAGCGTCGGCCCCTTGCCGCTGGAGGAAATGCAGCAGCTCGCCGCCGTGTTCGGCATGGTCAAGAACGACTACGTGGAGGCGGTGGACGAGAAGAAGCTGATCACCGACGCCATCGGCGGCATGGTGGCCGGTCTGGACCCGCACAGCCAGTACTTCGACAAGAAGAGCTTCAAGGAATTCCGCGAGGGCACCACCGGCAAGTTCGTCGGTGTAGGCATCGAGATCGGCGCCGAGGACGGGCTGGTCAAGGTGGTGTCGCCGATCGAAGGCTCGCCGGCCTTCCGTGCCGGCATCAAGAGCGGCGACCTGATCACCCGCATTGACGACACCCCGGTCAAGGGACTGAGCATCGACCAGGCGGTCAAGCGCATGCGTGGCGAGCCGGCCACCAAGGTCACCCTCACCATCTTCCGCAAGACCGAGAGCCGCAGCTTCCCGGTCACGATCACCCGCGAGGAGATCCACGTCCAGAGCGTGCGTGCCAAGCTGGTGGAGCCGGGCTATGCCTGGCTGCGTGTCAGCCAGTTCCAGGACCGCACCATCGATGACTTCGCCCGCAAGCTGGAGGAGCTCTACAAGCAGGAACCCGCCATCAAGGGCATCGTTCTCGACCTGCGCAATGATCCGGGCGGTCTGCTCGAAGGCGCGGTGGCGCTGGCGGCGGCCTTCCTGCCCGCCGACGCCGTCGTGGTCAGCACCAATGGCCAGTTGCCCGACGCCAAGGCCACCTTCCGGGCCACCCCCGACAATTACGTCCGCCGCGGCGGCCCGGATCCGCTGCGCAAGCTGCCGGCCGCGCTGAAGAAGGTGCCGCTGGTGGTGCTGGTCAACGAAGGCTCGGCTTCGGCCTCCGAGATCGTGGCCGGCGCACTGCAGGACCACAAGCGTGCGCTGATTCTGGGCAGCCAGACCTTCGGCAAGGGCTCGGTCCAGACGGTTCGCCAGCTCAGCGCCGACACCGCTCTGAAGATCACCACCGCCCGCTACTACACGCCCAGCGGCCGCAGCATCCAGGCCAAGGGCATCGTGCCCGACATCTGGCTGGACGAAACCGCCGAGGGCAATGTCTTCGCCGCGCTGCGCATGCGTGAGGCCGACCTTGAGAAGCACCTGGGCGGCCCCGACGAGAAGAAGGACGAGGCGCGCGAGAAGGCCCGCGAGGAAGCCCGCCAGAAGCTCGAGGAGCAACTGGCCAAGTCCCGTGAGCCGATCAAGCCGCTGCCCGAGTTCGGCAGCCCCGAGGACTTTCCGCTGCAGCAGGCACTCAACCAGCTCAAGGGCAAGCCGGTGCTGGTCTCCAAGACCGCCACCGAGCGCAAGGCCGAGGCGGCCACCGAGTAAGCGGCTGACGTGACCGACGACGAGCTGCTGCGCTACTCGCGCCATATCCTGCTCGACGAGATCGGCATCGAGGGCCAGCAGCGCCTGCTGGACGCCCACGCGCTGGTGATCGGCGCCGGCGGACTGGGCTCACCGGTGGCGCTGTACCTGGGTACCGCCGGCATGGGCCGGATCACCCTGGTCGACCACGACACCGTCGACCTGACCAACCTGCAGCGCCAGGTGGCCCACGCCACGGCGCGCATCGGCCAGCCCAAGGTCGAATCGGCGCGCAGCGCCATCCAGGCGCTCAACCCCGGCGTGCGTGTCGACGTGCTGGCCGAGCGTGCCGATGCCGCCCGGCTGGACCGGCTGGTGGCCGAGGCCGATGTGGTCATCGACTGCAGCGACAACTTCGCCACCCGCCAGGCGGTCAACGCCGCCTGCGTGACGCACCGCCGGCCGTTGGTATCCGGTGCGGCGATCGGCTTCGACGGCCAGATCTCGGTCTACGACATCCGTGGCGCCGGCCAGCCCTGCTACGCCTGCCTGTTCCCACCTGAGGCCACCTTCGAGGAGGTGCGCTGCTCCACCATGGGAGTGTTCGCGCCACTGGTGGGCATCATCGGCACCATGCAGGCCGCCGAGGCGCTGCGGCTGGTGGCTGGCATCGGCAGCTCACTGGCCGGGCGCCTGCTGATGCTCGACGCCCGTCGCATGCAGTGGGATGAGGTGCGCATGTCTGCCCATCCTGGCTGTCCGGTCTGCGCGGCCGTGCGCGGCTGACCCCCCTGCGGCGGGGGTAAGCTCCCGCCCATGACCGCTCGCCCCTCCGACCTGACCGCCCGCAATTTCCCCAGCGCCGCGCTCGATGCGCAGCAGGCTGCCCAGCCCACCGGCCGCTACGCTGGCCCCGAGAGCAGCTACCGCCTGGCGTTCACCGACCCCGATTTCCTGCTGCGCGAGGAACTGCGCCCGGTGCGCATGCAGCTCGAGCTGCTCAAGCCCGAGCTGGTGCAGCAGGAACTGGGCATCGAGAGCACCATCGTGATTTTCGGCAGCGCCCGAATCCCCAGCCCGGAGCAGGCCGAGCAGCGCCTGCAAGTCGCCCGCGCCGGCGGCGACACCGCCGAGCTGCGCCGCGCCGAGACCGCCCAGCGCATGAGCCGTTACTACGACGAGGCGCGCCGCTTCGCCCGCCTGGTCACCGAACGCTCGAAGGCTCTGGCCACGCCGATCACGGTCTGCACCGGCGGTGGCCCCGGCATCATGGAGGCCGGCAACCGCGGCGCCTGGGAGGTGGGCGGCCAGAGCCTGGGGCTGAACATCGTGCTGCCCCACGAGCAGGCGCCCAACCCCTACATCACCCCCGAGCTGTGCTTCCAGTTCCACTACTTCGCGCTGCGCAAGATGCACTTCGTGATGCGCTCGGTGGCACTGGTCTGCTTCCCAGGCGGCTTCGGCACGCTTGATGAGCTGTTCGAGACCCTGACCCTGATCCAGACCGGCAAGAGCCGGCGCCGCCCCGTGCTGCTGTTCGGCCGCGACTTCTGGGAGAAGCTGATCGACCTGCAGCACCTGGTCGACACCGGCATGATCAGCCCCGGCGACGTGGACCTGTTCCAGTACGTGGAGAGTGCCGAAGAAGCCTGGAAAAAGCTGGCGGAGCACTACGCCTTTGCGGCCCGGCACGACAGCGACGGGCACTTCGCCGACGACTGATCAGGCGGTGGCGCGCCGGCGCACCGCCTCCAGATAGGCCTGGCCGTCAGGTGGCAGTCCACTGCGCTGCGAGGCCCAGACCATCTCGCCCAGCGCATCCATTGCTGCGTGCTGCGCCTCGTGCAGCGAGTGGCGGCGCGCGGCCAGCAGCTCCACCGCCTGGCGGATGCCCCGGGGCTGGTCGATCGAGACCTGCTCGCTGATCGTCAGGTGCATCGCCAGATGCAGGAAGGGATTGGTGCGCCCTTCCTCCACGGTGTAGACCGCCGCCAACGCCGCCTCCAGATCGGCCAACTCGGCGTGGTACTCGGGATGCTGCTCGATCCAGCCGGCGGCCAGGGCCTCGATCGGAGAGAGCGGCAAGCCCTGGCGGGCCTTGGCGTGCGTCTCGCAGAAGAAGCGGCGCACATCGTTCTGGGACGGCTGGAACATGCTCCAATTGTCGCCGCATGATCACCGACTGGCAGTTCTACGCCGTGGCCATTCCGGCGGTGGTGCTGATGGGCATCTCCAAGAGCGGCTTCGGCGCCGGCTTCGGGGCGATCGTGGTACCGATGATGGCGCTGACCGTGCCTGTGCCCCAGGCCGCCGCGATCATGCTGCCGCTGCTGGCCATCATGGACCTGATGGGTCTGGCCGCCCTGATGCGCCAGGCCGACTGGGCACTGCTGCGCCGCCTGATTCCAGCCGCTCTGCTGGGCACGGCGATCGGTACCGCTCTGTTCGGCGTGCTGGACGGTCGCACGGTGGCAGGTGTCGTCGGCGTGATCACGCTGGTCTTCCTGGCCATTCGCCTGGCCCATCCACCGCGCGCTGACAGCCCGCCACCGCCGCGCTGGCTGGGCGCGCTGCTGGGCACGGTGTCGGGTTTCACCAGTTTCGTGGCGCACGCTGGCGGACCGCCGATCAGCTTCTACCTGCTGCCCTTGCGACTGGCGCCGATCACCTTCACCGCCACTCTGGCGGTGCTGTTCACCGCGGTCAACGGCTCGAAGTGGCTGCCGTACGCATGGCTGGGTCTGATCGACGGGCGCAACATGAGCACCTCGCTGGTCCTGGCCCCCTTCGCGCCGGTGGGCGTGTGGCTCGGCCTGAAGATCGTCCGGCGCATCGATCCCACCTGGTTCTACCGCCTGTTCCACCTGGGCATGCTGCTGACCGGCGTGAAGCTGGTCTGGGACGCCTGGGCCTGAGGTTCAGACGGTGGCCATCCAGGCCGCCCAGTGCTCGATGCAGGCGCGCACCTTGGGCAGGCGGTGGCGCTCGCGCAGCATCACCGCGTACATCGGCAAGGGCTTCTCGCCAAACCACTGCGGCAGCACCGGCAGCAACTGGCCGCTGCGCACCAGCGGCCGCGCCACCAGATCGACCAGGCGGCCAATGCCCACCCCGGCGCGCACCAGCGCCAGCACGGTGCCGGTGTCGCTGGCGCGGATCGACGGGCTGACCGTCCAGCGGCGCTGATCCCGACCTTCGCCCGAGGTCCAGGTGTTGAGCGCCGGCATCAGCGCATGGCCCACCAGGTGGTGGTCGGCCAGCGCCTCGGGTTCAGTGGGCAGCCCGTGGACCTGGGCATAGGCGGGCGCCGCATACAGGCTGCGGCTGAGCTGGCCGATCTCGCGCGCGACCAGGTCGTCCCCGGCGGGCGAGCCGGTGCGGATCGTCAGGTCCAGGCCCTCGCGGGCCATGTCGACCATGCGGTCGTCGGCGACGATGTCCAGTCGCAAGCCGGGGTGGGCGGCCTGCAGCGAGGGCAGGCTGGGCGCCAGCACGGCCTGGGCGATCACCGCGCTGCAGCCCACCCGCACCCAGCCGCGCGGACCGGCCAGACGACCGGAGAGCTCGCTTTCGAGCTGGGTGCCGGTCTGCAGCATCTGGCGCGCATGGGTCAGCACGGTGTCGCCCTCGTCGGTCAGGCTCAGGCCGTGGGTGCTGCGGTGCAGCAGGCGGGCACCGCACTGGGCCTCCAGCCGCGCCAGCGCCCGCG
>JAFLDI010000209.1 GCA_017302485.1 Burkholderiales bacterium
TGGCCGGACAGGGCCAAGGCCATCACGTCGTCGGCGCTGGCATGGGCCAGGTCGCTCAGCGGCCGGGCGCGCACGCCCAGGCGTCCGAACCACTCGGCCCACCAGCTGCCGTCGTCCTCATGCAGCAGGGGCCAGCGCAGCAGGGCCCGCACCGAGCCGGGCGGACCCAGGCGGGCCAGCAGCGCGGGCGCACACACCGGGAACACCGGGGGACGGATCAGCAGTTCGGTGGGCCCCGCAAAGTCGTCCGGCTCGCCGTAGCCCACGCCCAGGTCGGCCCGTTGCACCGGCAGCTCGGTCAGTACTGCCGCCGGCTCGACGGCGATGCGCAAGCCCGGCTGCGCACGCAAGAAGGCCCCCAACCGCGGCCTGAGCCAGCGCGACGCAAAGCCGGGCACCGCGATCAGCCGGATCCAGGCGCGGTCGGGCTGGGCGCTGAAGTCCTGCGTGGCCTCGTGGATGGCTGCCAGGGCCTGGTGGATGCGCTCGTGGTAGTGGCGCCCGGCCTCGGTCAGCGCCACGCCGCGCGCATGGCGTTCGAACAGCGGTTGGCCCAGCCACTGCTCCAGGCTGCGGATCTGGCGCGCGATGGCCGGCTGGGTGACATGCAGCGCCTCGGCCGCCGCCACAAAGCTGCCGCACTGGCCCGCCAGGTCAAAGGCGCGCAGGGCATTGAGCGGGGGCAGTCGAGGGGCCTTCATCAGCCCCGATGCTATGCCTGCTGCGTCACTCCCCCTTGCAGCAGGGCCTCGGCCGCCGCCCAGCCCGACAGGCAGGCGCCATGGACGGTGGCAAAGTGCTTGCGGTGGGTGGCCTCGCCGGCGAAGAACAGGCGCCCCTGCACCGGCGCGGCCAGGGCATCGCGCATCGCCGGCGTGGCGCCCAGCCGGTTGAACGAGTAGGCACCCCGCGCAAAGGGGTCGCGGCTCCAGCGCGGGATCTGCCAGGCGGTGGGCTCGGGGATGGCGGCGCCGTACAGGGCCCGCAATGCCGTCATCGCATCGGCGACGATCTCGTCGTCGCGCCAGGCGGCCTCGGCCTCGCGGGCATAACGGCCGCCCAGAAAGCCCAGCAGGGCCGGTGTGCCACCGCTGACCCGGGCCAAGTTGAGCCACTGGTGGAACTGCCCCTGACGCGCTGCCGGGGCCACATGCTCGAGCCAGTCCACATCGTCCCAGAACACCTGGGGAAAGCGCAGAAAGACCTTGCTGAGCACGCCGCTGTCCATGCCCAGCCGGGCGATCGCCTCGCGCTTGGCCGCCGGCAGCGCCGGGCTGAAGCGCACGCTGCCGGCCTGCAGCACGCCCAGCGGCAGCGTGACCAGCAGCCGGCTGCTGTGGAAGCGCCCGGACAGCGTGTCGACCTGCACACCGTGGCGGTCGTGCCGGACCTCGGTCACCACCTGACCCAGGCGGATGTCCAGGCCCTGCGCGAGGTGGTGCACCAGCGCGTCATAGCCCTCGGGCAGGACCGCATCCAGCCCGGGGTAGCTGCCGGCGCTGTCCCAGTACCAGCTGGACAGCTCGGCCGAGTCACCGGCGTACTCGTCGTCGGCCAGGCTGACCAGGAAGTGGTTGAGCAGGCGGCGTTCGGAGCCGGACAGTGCGCCTGGCCCGATGTGTCGACGCACCGAGGTCGCCAAGGCCTGCTCACGCGGCGCGCGGTAGCCGTCCCGGATGGCCTGGCGCACCCGCGACTGCATGGCCAGGTACTCCGAGCCTCGGCCGGTCGGCAGGCGACCGAGCTGGGCGTCGTAGCTGACGAAGCTGGCGTAGTCGGTGGTGACCAGTGGGGCACCGATCTCGGCTGCCAGCGCGGTCAACGGATTGCCTTGCGTGCCATGGATCCACGAAGCGCCCAGATCCACGGTCAGATCGGGCCACAGCCGGCTGGTGTGGATGCGACCGCCGATGCGCTCGCGGGCCTCCAGCACGGTCACCGCCACGCCGGCATCGTGCAGCCTGCGCGCTGCACTCAAGCCGGCCATGCCGGCGCCGATCACCAGCACCGGCGCCGTGGCCGAGGCGATGGCGGCGCCACCTGCAAGAGGGCCGGCCAGCGAGCTGGCAAGGGTTTGAATGGCTTGTCGACGGCGCATGCGATGGGCGAGGAAAGACGCAACGCGGTCCAGCATAGGACGCCGCGCCGCCCCGCACAAACGATCAATCCTTGGCCTGCCCTGCAGGAAATGTGTCAGCCGCCGCTCAGCCGCAGCGACTCGGCGCGGCCTCGGAACACCAACGGCTGCTCAGGCAGGCGCCCGGCATCGGCCGCGGCCACCGCCGCCTGCACCACGCCGTGCTGCGGGCTCTTGGCGCAGACCGGATCGGCGGCGGCGGCATCCTGGGCCAGCATGTAGGCCTGGCAGCGGCAGCCGCCCAGGTCCTGCTCCTTCTGGTCGCAGCTGGCGCAGGGCTCCTTCATCCAGCCGGTGCCGCGGTAGGCGTTGAAGCCTTCGCTGTCGTACCAGATCGACTTCAGGTCGCGCTCGCGCACCGTGGGGAAGCTCAGGCCCGGCAGCATGCGCGCGGTGTGGCAGGGCAGCGCGGCGCCATCAGGCGTGATGGTGAGAAACACATTGCCCCAGCCGTTCATGCACTTCTTGGGCCGCGCCTCGTGGTAGTCGGGCGAGACGAAGAACAGCTTCATCTTCCCGTCGAGCTTGCGGCGCCACTCGTCGGTGATGGCCTCGGCGCGCTGCAGCTGCGCGCGACTGGGCATCAGGTGGCCGCGGTTCTCCAGCGCCCAGGAGTAGTACTGGCTGTTGGCCAGCTCCAGGTACTCGGCACCCAGCTCGTGGGCCATGGCGATGATGCGGTCGACGTGGTCGATGTTCAGGCGGTGGATCACCACGTTCATCACCATCGGCCAGCCCTGGGCCTTGAGCATCTCGCCCACGCGCTGCTTGAGCGCAAAGGTCTTGGTGCTGGAGAGGAAGTCGTTGACCTCGCGGCTGGAGTCCTGGAACGAGAGCTGGATGTGGTCCAGGCCGGCAGCCTTCAGCGCCGCACAGCGTTCTTCCGTCAGGCCCACGCCGCTGGTCAGCAGGTTGGTGTAGAAGCCCAGGCGGTGGGCCTCGGCGACCATCAGCTCCAGGTCCTCGCGCAGCAGCGGCTCACCGCCCGAGAAGCCGCACTGCACCGCGCCCAGCGCGCGTGCCTCGCGCAGCACGCGCAGCCACTCGTCGGTGGACAGCTCGTCCTCGTGGCGCGCATAGTCGACCGGGTTGTAGCAGAACACGCAGTGCAGCGGGCAGCGGTAAGTGACCTCCGCCAACAGCCACAGCGGCGGTCCGACGACAGCGCTCTTCAACCCGGTCAGCGCATTCATGCCAGCGTCACCCAGCGGTTGCCGCTGGCGATCTCCAGGAACTTCTCGACATCGGGCCGCAGCCCCGTGGCGCTGAACGCGGCTTCCAGGCTGGCGACGATGCCGGCCAGGTCGGTGGCGCCGTCACAGCGGCTCATGATCTCGCCGGCGCTGCGGTTGAGCTTGACCATGCCCTCGGGGTAGAGCAGCACATGACAGCCCTGGGCCTCCTCCCACTGCAGGCGAAAGCCGTGGCCCAGGCGGGGCACCACCGCGTCATCCATCAGGTGTTGACTCCGTATCGGGTGGCCATGGCGTCGTTCATGGCCCACAGCACATCGAGCTTGAACTTCAGGATGTCCAGCGCACGCAGTTGCATCGGCTTGGTGGTGAAGTAGCCCAGCGTGACCTCCAGGCCTTGTTCCACATCGCGCCGGGCCTGCGTGACGCGGTTGCGGAAGTACTGCAGGCCCTGCTGCTCGATCCACGGGTAATGCTCGGGCCAGGTGACCAGGCGCTGCTTGTGGATCTCGGGGGCGAACAGCTCGGTCAGCGAGGAGCACACCGCCTCCTGCCAGGGCCGCTGGCGGGCGAAGTTGATGTAGGCGTCCACCGCGAACTGCACCGCCGGGATGATGTGGCGGCCGTCGGTGATTTCCTCGCGCGTCAGGCCGCAGGCGATGCCCAGCCGGATCCAGGCCTCGATGCCGCCCTCGTCCTTGATGCCGCCGATCTCGTAGCCGTCGTGGTCCAGCATGCGCTGGATCCAGCCGCGGCGGATCTCGCGGTCGGGGCAGTTGGACATCACCGCCGCGTCCTTCACCGGAATGGCCACCTGGTAGCTGAAGCGGTTGGCCACCCAGCCGCGGATCTGCTCCGGCGAGGCCTTGCCGGTGTTGAGCATCACGTTGAACGGGTGGTGGATGTGGTAGGCCTTGCCCTGCTCGCGCAGGCGGGCCTCGAACTCGGTGCGCGACCAGGCGCTGCCGCTGTCAGTGAGGATGGCTGTCACAGCTCGATCTCCAGTCCGTCAAAGCTGACCTCGACGCCCGCGGCGGTGCAGGCGGCGCGCTCGGGCGAGTGCTCGTCGAGGATGGGGTTGGTGTTGTTGATGTGGATGAGCAGCTTGCGGGTACTGCCCGGCAGCTTGGCGAGCCACTCCAGCATGCCGCCCGGGCCGGACTGCGGCAGGTGGCCGATCTCGCTGCCGCGCTTGCCGGAGATGCCCAGGCGGATCATCTCGTCGTCGGTCCAGAAGGTGCCGTCGACCATCACCACGTCGGCGGTGCGCATGGCTTCCCACACCGTGGGGTCGATCTCGGCCAGGCCGGGGGCGTAGAACAGCCTGCGGCCATTGGCGGTGTTCTCGAACAGGTAGCCGACGTTGTCGCCCACCACGTTGTGTTCCCGGTGCGGCGAGAAGGGCGCCGGTTTGCTCCACAACGGCAGGGCGCGCACCCGCAGGCCGGCGACGCCAGGCACCTCGAACGCAGCGCCATCGGGCGTGACGGCGTGGCGCTCGACGCCGCAGAAGTGGCCCAGCACGCGCAGGATGGGGTTGCCTTCGGTCAGATCGGCGTGGACCGGGTCGGTGCACCACAGCGGCAGCGGGCTGCCGCGCTCGCGCAGCATGAACAGGCCAGTGGTGTGGTCGATCTGGCCGTCGACCAGCAGCACGCCGCGGATGCCGGTGTCCCGCAACTGCCGCGCCGGCTGCAGCACCGGCGTGGCCTGGATCTGCTGCAGGATGTCGGGGCTGGCATTGACCAGCACCCAGTCGGCCCCCTCACCGACGATCACCGAGCTTTGCGTGCGTCGGCGCAGCCCGGGCCGGCCCGCGCGCACGCCGGCGCACTGGGTGCAGTTGCAGTTCCACTGCGGGAAACCGCCACCGGCGGCAGCGCCCAGCACGATGAGCTTCATCAAGACTCGCGAGGAGGGAGGGAGAAACAGACGGGGCCGTGCATGCACGGCCCCGGGGCGAGGATTCAGCCGATCAGCGGGCCGCGATGTACATCGTGATCTCGAAGCCGAAACGGAAGTCGCAGGCGCTCGGGGTTTCCCAGGTCATGAAAGTCTCCTTTGGTCGGTCAGTGCCGAGAGTGGCACCGATGACGAAGTGTGCGACCAGCCCGCCCGGGGGTCATCGGCCTGGCCTTGAAAACAGGCTCATGATTTTCATGAACCGGCCCCAGGGTTCACCCCAGGCCAGGCCGACGGCGTGCCCGCGCCGTCCACAATCCCGCCATGGACGCCCACCCCAGCCCCCCGCCCGGCCGCAGCCTGCGGCTGCAGTTGCACGCCATCGTGCTGGCGATGATGCTGCTCTTCACCGGGGCGCTGCTGTGGCTGCGCGTCGATGCCACGCGGGCCAGCGTGCGCGAGGAGATCACCGGCTCGAACCGGGTGGCGGCCCAGTTGCTGGAGCGGGTCAGCTGGATCTTCGCGCGTGGCGGTCCGCCGGCGATGCTGGAGTTCCTGGACCGCCTGGGCCGGGTGCGGGCCAACGAGATCACGCTGGTCGACACGGAGGGCCGCGAGCTCTACCGCTCGCCCCCGTCCACCTACAAGGAGGGCCGCAGCGCGCCCGGCTGGTTCACCGACCTGGTCACGCCTGCGCTGCAGCGCCAGCAGATCCGCATGCCCGGCGCCACGCTGACGATCGAGTCCAACCCCTCGCGCGCGATCCTCGACGGCTGGGACGACCTGTGGCAGCTGGCCGGCGCCACCGCACTGGCGCTGGCCATGGTGCTGGGCGCCGTGGTCTGGGCGGTGCACCGTGCGCTCAAGCCCTTTGGCCAGATCGTCGCCGGGCTGCAGCGCCTGCAGCAGGGCGACTATGCGGCGCGGCTGCCCGCCCTGCCCGGCCGCGAAGCAGCGCTGATCGGCGAGGCGGTGAACCGACTGGG
>JAFLDI010000021.1 GCA_017302485.1 Burkholderiales bacterium
CAGCAACTGTTCCCAGCTCGCTGCGCAGAACACCCGGTCGTACCAGAGGACCACCAGCGGCGCCGTTACCATGACTTCTTTCGACGCCATGCCCGCCCTGCACGCCAGCACCGACGCCGCGCCCCAGCGCAGGCGGCCGGTCGTCGCATAGCGGGTCATCAGATAAATCGTCAGGAAATAAAACATCCCCATCAGCGATTCCAGCCGCTGATAGAGATATGTGACGCTTTGCGTATTCAGCGGATGCACGGCCCAGAGCAGTGCGACGGCCAAGGCCATCCGCTCGGCGCCGCCGTCGAAATAAGGGCGAGCCCTCGCAGACGAAAACCCATGCCGCGCGATGCCGTAGAGCGCCAGCGCCGCGCAGATGTGGATGAGCGTACTCGTGGCATGCCAGCCGCGAACGTCATAACCGAACAAGCGATAATCAATTCCAAACGTCAGGTAGACCAGGGCCCGCGTTTGGCCGTGATCTAAGAGCTTGAGAATCGCGGCGGGCGTCGAGATGTCGCGAATCGGCGTTTCACCGCCGTCGACCAGCAGATAGTTCGCGCCATCGAACACGAACGGCGCTTGAAAGCTATTTGCGTAGGCGATCAGCACGCAGATCGCGATGGCGATCCCGCCGAACCGCCGGCACCAGCGTTCGGCGGGCGCCTCGAAGTCGGCCGCCGCGTAAGTCAATTCGACCAGCGCCGCGTCGCTCATCCGCGCCGACCTCGACCGACGCCTGCGCCCCCGAAGGCAACGACGACTACTTCAAGCGCTTGATGAAGTTGCGATGGCCGGGCATCGGCGCATGCGGCACCCAGCCCAGGCGGGCCAGAAAGCGATCGGAGATTTTTTGATTGGCGGCGTCGCATAGCAGGGCGTCGGAATTCTTCACGCGGGCGACTTCTTCCAGCGCGGTGAGCGCACGGCGGAAGGTCGCGTAATCGGCGTCGCACGTCGACTCGACGTAACGCAGCGCCAAAAAGCCGGGGCAACTCCGCGGCTCGTTGAAGTATAACCGACACCGATTCCCGCGGCGACGACGACGCAGCCACGGGGCGAGCCGGTGGATGCCGAAGGCCGTGACGATTTTCGGAAACGGCCGCCACACGATCCGCTCCAGTCGACCGGCGCAGGTTTCGATCACCCCGTAGCGACGACGGCGGACCGCTTCCGCATCGGCCTGCGGATCGACGGTGACGTGATAGGGCGACATACGCGAGAGGCGACAAGTTGACCGAGTTTCGTATGGTCAACTCTAGCACGCAGCTTAAAACGCTTAGGAAGCCGTAAAATCAGGCCGCCCCGCCGCGAATCTTCAGCACGAGACTTCGCAACACGCCGTACAGCGGGAAACCGACAAGCAACACGGCCGGCACGATCCACGCCACCTCGAATCGCGGTTCGGCCCAGTTCCAGATCGGCCCCCACAGCCACAACACGGCCAGCGCCGATACGCAGAGATAGGGACCGTACGGCAGTTCTTCATGCCGACGAAAAATCAAAGCCGGCACGTAAACGACAAGGGCCGCCACGGGCGCGGCGAAGAACACCAAGAGCGTCGGCTGCCAACCGAGATAGGACCCGATCATGGCCATGAGCGTCACGTCGCCGAAGCCCACGGTGGTCATGGTGGTGATCGCCCAGTACACGCCCACCGGCACGCTGGTGAAGCCATTGGTCGGGCCTTCGATGACGTACATCAGCGTGCCCATCACCAGCACCACCATCAGCACGAAGGACAGGAACACCAGGATCTTGCGCCGCGACAGCCACAAGGCACGCCCCAGCGCGCCGTACTCGGCCACATAGGCGCCCAGCTTGAAGATCCGGAACACGCGCAGCAGGCGCAGCACCCGCACGTCCAGCAGCGCATGCAGGCCGGGGAAGAAGAAGGCCAGGTAGGTGGGCAGCACCGCCAGCAGGTCGATCAGGCCGAAGGCGCTGCGCGCGTACACCCACGGGTGGCGCACGCAGGCCAGACGGGCGATGTACTCCAGCGTGAAGATGATTGTGAAGCCCCACTCCAGCGTGGAAAACAGCATCGCATGCCGCTGGTGGATGGACTCGACGCTGTCGAGCACCACCACCGCCACACTGAGCAGGATCAGGCCGATCAGGGCGATGTCGAAGGCGCGGCCGGCGCGGGTCTCGGCCTCGAAGATGATGGTGTACAGGCGCAGGCGCCAGCCGGTGTCGGGGCGGCCGGGCTCGCGTGGGGCGGTGGCTGTGAGCATCCTGTCAGCATAGCGCCGACTATGATCAGGGCATGAACATCGCCGCCCTGCGCCACGACGGCTCGCTTGACATGGACACCCTGCTTGCCCAGGCCGCCGCGCGCGCGCAGACTGCGGGCCTGCGGGTGCGCGGGCTCGTGATGACCTGGCCCGACGGGGCTGCGGCGTGCGGCGCGATGGTGCTGAAGGACGTGCAGACCGGCGAGTCCTTCCTGGTCTCGCAGGACCTGGGCCCGGGCGCCACCGGCTGCCGCGTCGACACCCAGGGCTTCGCGCGCGCCAGCGTGGTGCTGCGCCGGGCGCTGGACGAGCAGCCGCTGCCCGACCTGGTGGTGATCAACCGCTTCGGTGGTCTGGAGGCCGAGGGCGAGGGCCTGGCCGAGGAGCTGATGGCCCTGGTGGCCGCTGAAGTGCCGGTGCTGACCGCGGTGGCCGACAAGCACGCCCAGGCCTGGGCGCGTTTCAGTGGCGAGTGGCCCCTGATGGAGCCGCAGGCACTGCCGGGCTGGCTGGACGGGCTGGCCCGTCGCTAGACATTGCGGGGGCCGCGGCCCGCCGCGCCGGACTCAAAGAAAGCGTTCCAGCAGCTTCCTGGAGTGGCGGTCCAACGCCATCAGGTCGGGCACCTCGAAGACCACGCCGTGGCCGCTGGTGATCAGCAGCCGGCCACGCTGGGGCAGGCGGCGGATGTCCTCCTCGACCTTGAGTACCAGGGTGGCCGGGCCGCGGTCGGTCTCCAGCGTCCAGGTGCTGGGCGTGGAGAAGGTCGAGACGGCGACCAGCCGCAGGATTTTCGGCACGAACTCGCGCGCCGCCAGCTCGTCCTCGATCAGCGTGCGTGCCGCTTCGGGCAGCGCCGACAGGCGCTCGATCCAGACCAGCTCGTGACCGGCCATGCCCACCAGCGACACGCCCTCGTCGGGCGCGGCGATCGGGAAGGCGCGCACCGGCAGCACGCCCGTGTGCTCGCTGCCATCGGCCAGGGTGCAGACCAGGCGGCCCAGCGGGTTGCGGGTGAGGGTGAAGGCAGGGGTGCTCATGCTCGCATCGCGTCGATCAGGCGTCGGTGTGGGCCGAGGGTTGCGGCTGGCGCGCCAGCAGCACGGCGTCGTGGTCGGTGCCCTCGTCGTCCTCGGCCTCGGCCTTGCGGGCCTGGGCTTCGTAGAGGCGCCAGTAGTGGCCCTGGCGGGCCATCAGCTCGTCGTGCGGGCCGACCTCGACCACTTCGCCGCGGTCCATCACCACCAGGCGGTCGGCCTTGCGCAGGGTCGACAGGCGGTGGGCAATGGCGATGGTGGTGCGGCCCTGGACCAGGTTGTCCAGCGCCTTCTGGATTTCCTTCTCGGTCTCGGTGTCGACCGCCGAGGTGGCCTCGTCGAGGATCAGGAACTTCGGGTCGATCAGCAGCGCGCGGGCGATGCTGATGCGCTGACGCTCACCGCCCGAGAGGCCCTGGCCGCGCTCGCCCACCAGCGAGTCGTAGCCCTGCGGCAGGCGCAGGATGAAGTCGTGCGCATGGGCCGCGCGGGCCGCGGCGACGATCTGCTCGCGGCTGGCGTCCGGCCGACCATAGGCGATGTTCTCGGCCACGGTGCCGAAGAACAGGAAGGGTTCCTGCAGCACCAGGCCGATGTGGCTGCGGAAGTCGGCCACGGCAATGCGCCGCAGGTCGATGCCGTCGACCTTGATCGAGCCGTCGGTCACATCGTAGAAGCGGCAGATCAGGTTGACCAGGGTGCTCTTGCCCGAGCCGCTGTGGCCGACCAGGCCGATCATCTCGCCGGGCCGGATCTCCAGGTTCAGGCCGCGGATCACCGAGCGGTTGCCGTAGCGGAAGGAGATGTTCTCCATGGTGACACCGCCGCTCAGGCCGCCCGGTGGCAACTGTGCCGGCTCGGTGGGGTCGGGCACGTTGGAGACGTGATCGAGGATGTCGAAGATGCGCTTGGCGCCAGCCGCCGCCTTCTGGGTGACCGAGACGATGCGGCTCATCGAGTCGAGCCGGCCGTAGAAGCGACCGATGTAGGCCAGGAAGGCGGTCAGCACGCCCACCGTGATCTCGCCGCGGCTGACCTGCCAGATGCCGAAGCCCCAGACCACCAGCAGGCCGATGTCGGTCAGCAGCGCCACGGTGGGCGTGAACAGGCTCCAGACCTTGTTCAGGCGGTCGTTGACCTGCAGGTTGGCCTGGTTGGCGGCGCGGAAGCGGTTGGCCTCGCGGCGCTCGGCGGCAAAGGCCTTGACCACGCGGATGCCGGGGATGGTGTCGGCCAGCACGTTGGTGACATCGCCCCAGGCGCGGTCGATCTTCTCGAAGCCGGTGCGCAGGCGGTCGCGCACGGTGTGGATCATCCAGGCGATGAAGGGCAGCGGTACCAGCGTGACCAGGGCCAGCCAGGGGTTGACCGAGAACAGGATCACCGAGGTCATGCCCAGCATCAGCACGTCGGTGGCGAAATCCAGCGCGTGCAGCGACAGGAAGACCGAGATGCGGTCGGTCTCGCTGCCGATGCGGGCCATCAGGTCGCCGGTGCGCTTGGCGCCGAAGTAGTCCAGCGACAGGCCCAGCAGGTGTTCAAAGGCCGTCGTGCGCAGGTCGGCGGCGATGCGCTCGGAGACCAGCGCCAGGATCCAGGTGCGCGCCCAGCCCAGGCCCCAGGCCAGCAGGCCCGAGCCCAGCAGGCCGGCCAGCAGCCACAGCACATAGGTCTGGTCGATCTTCTGCCCGTTCTGGAACGGGATCAGCACATCGTCCATCAGCGGGATGGTCAGGTAGGGCGGCACCATGTGCGCGGCAGTGGAGGCCAGCGTCAGCAGGAAGCCGGCCAGCAACTGGCCGCGGTAGGGGTGGGCGAAGCGCCACAGGCGCAGCAGCACCCAGGTGCTGGGCGGGGTGTTGAGCTCCCGGGTGCAGATCGGGCACTCGTCGGAGTCGTCGGGCAGGGTGTTGCGGCAGGACGGGCAGCGGGTGGGGTCGTCACCTTCGGGGGCGTGGCCGTGGGCGCGCGCCTCCTGCAGCTGCTCGAAGCGCTTGACCAGGCGCAGCGCCTGCACATTGGCGCCCAGCGTGAAGCGCCAGCGCTGCTGCAGCGCCTCGTCCTGCACCAGCTCCAGCGTGCCGACGCCGGCATGGTCGGCGTGGCGCAGCGTCTGCCCCTCGGCCAGGGCGATGGCCTGCCAGGGGCCGTCGCCTGTGCGGCTGAGCAGGCGCTGATCGGTCAGCAGCAGCCAGCCACCGGCAAAGCGCAGTGCCTCGTCCAGGTCAACCGCGAGCTGGGCCAGCACGTTCTCCCGCTCATCGAGCGGGGCCCCCAGGGGCATGGTCGGTGGGCGGGGCTGAGCGTCGGAGTGGGCGTGGGGCATCGGGGCTGGCGGGCGGGAAGACCGCCTCTGGCGCTGATTTTCCGCGATTTGCGACACCCGGGCCCACCCGGACACCATGCCAGCCGCCTCGGTTCACAATCGGGGCGAGGCCCCGAAAGGCCCGCCCCCCACCCGATTCCACCCACCATCCCATGACAGCGCGCCCCCGAGAGATCCAGCTCCAACGCATCACCTACCTGCGCGGCCCCAACATCTGGACCTACCGCTCCGTGCTGGAAGTCTGGCTGGACCTGGGCGAGCTTGAGGACTGGCCGTCCAACAAGCTCCCCGGCTTCAACCAGCGGCTGCTGGCCCTGCTGCCGGCGCTGGCCGAGCACCACTGTGGCGTGGGTGAGCGCGGCGGCTTCCTGCAGCGCCTGGACGAAGGCACCTGGGCCGGCCACATCCTCGAACACTGCGTGATCGAGCTGCTGAACCTGGCCGGCATGCCCACCGGCTTTGGCCAGACCCGCAGCACCCGCCAGCACGGTGTCTACCGGATGGTCTTCCGCGCCCGTGACGAACAGGTGGCGCGGGTGGCGCTGGCCCAGGGCCATGCGCTGCTGCACGCCGCCATCCGCGGCGAGGCCTTCGATGTGGAAGCTGCCGTCACCGCGGTGCGCGACGCCATCGACGACTCCTTCCTGGGGCCCTCCACCGCCTGCATCGTCTCGGCCGCCACCGACCGGCGCATCCCGCACATCCGCCTGAACGACGGCAACCTGGTGCAGCTGGGCTACGGCGCCCGTCAGCGCCGCATCTGGACCGCCGAGACCGACCTGACCTGCGCGATTGCCGAGAACATCGCCGGCGACAAGGACCTGACCAAGACCATTCTGAAGGCCTGCGGCGTGCCGGTGCCCGAGGGCGTGGCGGTGTCCAGCGCCGACGAGGCCTGGGAGGCCGCGCAGGACATGGACGCGCCGGTGGTGGTCAAGCCCAGCGATGGCAACCACGGCCGCGGCGTGACCCTGGACCTGACGCAGGAGGCCGATGTACGCGCCGCCTTCGAGCTGGCCGACAAGCACGGCTCCGAGGTGCTGGTCGAGCGCTACATCCGCGGCAACGAGCACCGCCTGCTGGTGGTGGGCGGCCAGGTGGTGGCGGTGGCCCGTGGCGAGAGCGCCTGGATCACCGGCGATGGCCGCAGCACCGTGGTCGAGCTGATCGACAGCCAGATCAACTCCGACCCGCGCCGCGGTACCACCGAGGCGCATCCGCTGAACCGCCTGGACATCAGCGAGGACGAGGTCATCGGCCTGGACCTGCAGCGCCAGGGCCTGCGCAGCGATTCGGTCGTGCCGGCCGGCAAGCGCGTGCTGGTGCAGCGCAACGGCAATGTGGCGATCGACTGCACCGACGAGATCCACCCCGACGTGGCGCACCAGGTGTCGCTGGCGGTGCGCGCGGTGGGGCTGGACATCGCCGGTGTCGATCTGGTCTGCGAGGACATCTCGCAGCCGCTGGAGCCGCAGGGCGGCGCCATCGTCGAGGTCAATGCCGGCCCGGGCCTGCTGATGCACCTCAAGCCCGCGGTGGGCCAGCCGCGGCCGGTGGGTCAGGCCATCGTCGACCACCTGTTCCCGCCCGATGACGACGCCGCCCACCCGGGCCGCATCCCCATCGTCGGCATCGCCGGCAGCCGCCACTCGGCACTGATCGCCCGCGCCGTGGCCTGGCTGATCCACCTGACCGGCACGCCCACCGCGCTGGCCTGCCGCGACGGCCTGTTCCTGGGCAGCCGCCGCATCGAGCGCGCCGGCAAGCAGTTCTGGGACGCCAGCCACCGCCTGCTGATGAACCGCGAGGCGCGTGCCGCGGTGTTCGAGAACGACGCCGGCCTGGTCCTCAGCGACGGCCTGCCCTACGACCGCTGCCAGGTGGGCGTGGTCACCGACACCGACGGCTGGCAGGGCCTGGCCCACCAGGACGTGGCCGATGCCGACGCCATGTTCAAGGTGCTGCGCAGCCAGATCGATGTGGTGCTGGCCGACGGCGTGGGCGTGCTCAACGCGGCCGATCCGCTGATTGCCGGCATGGCCGAGCTGTGCGATGGCGAGGTGCTGATGTACGCCGTCGACAGCCCCGACGGCCTGCCCGCCGCCCTGACCGAGCACCTGGCCGGCGGTGGCCGTGCCGCGCTGCTGCAGGGCGGGCGGGTGCTGCTGCGCTCGCCCCAGGGCGACCTGAGCGGCCCCGATCTGGTGGGCGTGCTGGCCCGCAAAGGCCGCAGCGGCGACGCCGCACTGGCCGAGGCGCTGCTGGCCGCCGTGGCTGCCGCCTGGGCCTACGGCATCACGCCCGAGCTGATCGCCGCCGGCCTGGAGACCTTCGAGCTGCAGGCCGCCGCCTGACACTTTTCCGACACGACCCGCCCCACAAGAAGTCGAACCATGGACATCTCCCGCATCCGGGCTCTGCGCGGCCCGAACCTCTGGAGCCGCCACACCGCCGTCGAGGCGATCGTCGCCTGTGCACCCAACGAGCGCGCACTGACCACGTTGCCCGGCTTTGAAGAGCGCCTGCGTGCCCTCTTCCCCGGCCTGGGCGGCCTGCGCCGGCCGCCCGAGCAGGTCACGCTGGCCCATGTGCTGGAGGCCGCCACGCTGGCGCTGCAGTCGCAGGCTGGCTGCCCCGTGACCTTCAGCCGCACCACCGCCACGGTCGAGGAAGGCATCTACCAGGTGGTGGCCGAGTACACCGAGGAGGACGTTGGCCGCCGCGCACTGGCGGCCGCCGAGGCCTTGATCCAGGCGGCACTGGCACCGGACGGTGCCTTCGACGCCGCCGCCGCGATCGCCGCGCTGCGCGAGTTGGACGAGGACGTGCGCCTGGGCCCGTCCACCGGCTCGATCGTCAACGCCGGTCTGGCCCGCGGCATTCCCTACCGCCGGCTCACGCAGGGCAGCCTGGTGCAGTTCGGCTGGGGGTCCAAGCAGCGCCGCATCTGGGCCGCCGAGGTCGACTCCACCAGCGCGGTGAGTGAATCCATCGCGCAGGACAAGGACCTGACCAAGACCCTGCTGCGTGCCGCCGGCGTGCCGGTGCCGCTGGGCCGGCCGGTCGACTCGGTCGACGAGGCCTGGGAAGTGGCCCAGGAGATCGGCCTGCCGGTGGTGGTCAAGCCGCAGGACGGCAACCAGGGCAAGGGCGTCACGGTCAACATCACCAGCCGCGAGCACCTGGAGCTGGCCTACCGCGTGGCCGAGGAGATCGGCCAGCCGATGGTCGAGAAGTTCCTGCCCGGCAGTGACTACCGCCTGCTGGTGGTGGGCCACAAGCTGGTGGCCGCCGCGCGGCGCGACCCGCCGCTGGTGATCGGCGACGGCGAACACACGGTGCGCCAGCTGGTGGAACAGGTCAACGCCGACCCGCGCCGCGGCGACGGCCACGCCACCTCGCTGACCAAGATCCGCTTTGATGACATCGCGGTGGCACGCCTGGAGATCCAGGGCCTGTCGCCCGAATCGGTGCCGGCCAAGGGCCAGCGCGTCATCCTGCGCAACAACGCCAACCTGTCCACCGGTGGCACCGCCACCGACGTGACTGACGACGCCCACCCCGAGGTGGCGGCGCGCGCGGTGGCGGCGGCGCAGATGATCGGTCTGGACATCTGCGGCGTCGACGTGGTGTGCGAGAGCGTCATCCGCCCGCTCGAGGAGCAGAGCGGCGGCATCGTCGAGGTCAATGCCGCGCCAGGCCTGCGCATGCACCTGTCGCCCTCCTTCGGCAAGGGCCGCGCGGTGGGCGAGGCCATCATCAACCACCTCTACCCGCCCGGCGAGGATGGCCGCATCCCGGTGGTGGCCGTCACCGGCACCAACGGCAAGACCACCACCGCGCGCCTGGTCGCCCACCTGTTTGCTGCCAGCGGCCTGCGCGTGGGCATGACCAATACCGATGGCGTGCATGTCAATGGCCGCCAGATCGACTCCGGCGACTGCTCGGGCCCGAAGAGCGCCCGCAACGTGCTGATGCACCCGGATGTCGACGCGGCGGTCTTCGAGACCGCACGCGGCGGTGTGCTGCGCGAGGGCCTGGGTTTCGACCGCTGCCAGGTGGCGGTCGTCACCAACATCGGCGCCGGCGACCACCTGGGCCTGAACTACATCACCACGGTCGAAGATCTGGCGGTGCTCAAGCGCGTGATCGTGCAGAACGTGGCCACCAGCGGCTACGCGGTGCTCAACGCCACCGACCCGCACTGCGTGGCCATGGCGCCCGAGTGCTCGGGCGGTGTCATCTTTTTCTCGGCCGACCGCCACCACCCGGTGCTGGCCACCCACCGCGCCCAGGGCCAGCGCTGCGTCTACATCGACGACGGCCATATCGTCGCCGCCGAAGGCAGCACGCGTGAGGCCATTGCGCTGCGCGACATCCCGCTGACCCGCCACGGCACGATCGGCTTCCAGGTCGAGAACGCCATGGCCGCCACCGCCGCCGCCTGGGGCGCCGGCCTGCACTGGGATGCGATCCGCGCCGGCCTCTCCAGCTTCGTCAACGACCTGGATGGCGCCCCTGGCCGCTTCAACGTGATGGACTACAAGGGCGCCACGCTGATCGCCGACTACGGCCACAACCCGGACGCGATGCGCGCGCTGGTGGCGGCGGTGCAGGCCATGCCCGCCCAGCGCCGGTCGGTGGTGATCAGCGGCGCCGGCGACCGCCGCGACGAGGACATCCGCGAGCAGACCCAGATCCTGGGCGCCGCCTTCGACGAGGTCATCCTGTACCAGGATGCCTGCCAGCGCGGCCGCGAGGACGGTGAGGTGCTGGGCCTGCTGCGCCAGGGCCTGCAGGGCGCGGCGCGCACCACCCGGGTGGACGAGATCCGCGGTGAATTCGTCGCCATCGACACCGCGCTGGCGCGGCTCCAACCGGGCGACCTGTGCCTGGTGCTGGTCGATCAGGTCGAGGCAGCGCTGGCCCACCTGGTCCAGCGCTGCGCCGAGGCCTGAAGCGACAACGGCGCCCGCAGGCGCCGCATGGATCGGGCGGGGCCGTGCCCCGCGCCGATCACTTCTTCAGCAGCTTGACTTCGGTGTTGAAGTTGTAGAGCGCGCTGGCCACGCCGGTGTAGACGTGCGTGGTCACGGTGTGGGTGCCGGTGGTCACCGACACGCCACCGCGGTGGTTGAAGCTGGTGAAGCCGGTGGTCGAGGTGCGGGTCAGGAACGGGCAGCCGTCGGTGCTGACGCCATCGATCCGGATGCACAGCGCCGTCGAGGCTTCGGTGGCCGTGCTGGAGATCTGCGCTTCGGCATCGACCAGCACATAGCAGCCAGCCGACGAGGTGCAGTTGACGGTCAAGGTGCTGCCGTACTGGGTGATCGTGGCAGCCGGGATCGCGGCACCGCCGGCAGAGCCGACCTCATGGTAGAGCTTCTGCAGCTTCATGCCGGTCGAGTAGGCTTCGGGCTGGGCCTTGGCCTTCTCGACGCCTGCACCGGCCATGGCCAGCGAGGACAGGGACAGCAGCGCGGTGGCGGCCAGGGCGATGATCGGGGTCTTCAGGTGACGCATGGGGTACTCCTTGGGGGTGGGTGATGTCGGTGCCGCGGCCTGCACCGCCCGCCCGGGCGGTCGGTCCGCTGAACCTGACGTCGCCAGTGTCGATCGCAGGCCATTCGTGAACAATGCCCTGGACATGGGGGGCACATTTCGTGTATTCGTCCGTGTCAACACCAAGTTAGGGGGGCGGGCCACTGGCGTCGGTGCAGGCAGCTCAGCATGGGCCTTGCCCTCTCGCCGCGCCGGGCGCCGGCTGATAACCTCCAGCCACTTTGCTAGGAGTGTCCCCATGTTCTCTTCCCCAATCCGCCGCCGTGTGCGTCTGAAGGCGGTGTGTCTGGCCGCAGCCCTGCTGGCGCCGATGCTGGCGCAGGCCACCGACCGGCCCTGGGTGCAGGGCCAGCGCACCATGCCCTTCTTCACCAATGCGATCAAGGAGACGGTGCTGGTCGACACCGGCTACGACCGCGACAAGGACGGCGTTGTCGACACCATCCGTGTCGAGATCACCCGACCCGAAACCGCGCCGGGCGTGCGCCTGCCACTGGTCATCCACGCCTCGCCCTACTACTTCAAGAACAACCGCGGCGCCTGGGAGCCCGGCTTCTTCTCCACCCGCGGCTATGCGGTGGCCACGGTGGCCTTGCCCGGCACCGACTTTTCCACCGGCTGCGACGACGTCGGCGGCGACTTCGAGGTCAAGGGCACGAAGGCCGTGATCGACTGGGCCAATGGACGCGCCGTGGGGCGCTACCTGGACGGCAGCACGGCCGATGCAACGCTGTGGACCAACGGCCAGTCGGGCATGATCGGCGTGTCCTGGGACGGCACCATCGCCAACGCGGTGGCATCCACCGGTGTCGAAGGCCTGAAGACCATCGTGCCGGTGGCTGCCATCTCGAGCTGGTACGACTACACCCGCAGCCACGGCATCCCCTACTACACCGAGCATGTGCAGTTCCTGCACGAGTACGTCAGCAACTTCGACCATCCCACCTGCAGCGCACTCTCGCCCAAGCTGCAGGCCAAGTCGGATGACGCCAGCGGCAGCTACAACAAGTGGTGGAAGGTGCGCGACTACCGACTGGACGCCTCGAAGATCACCGCCAGCGTCTTCGTGGTGCACGGCCTGACCGACGAAAACGTCAAGACCGGTCAGTTCGGCCTGTGGTGGGATGAACTGGCGCGCCACGGTGTGCCGCGGCGCCTGTTTCTGCACCAGGGGCAGCATGTCGAACCCTATTCCTCCTACGGCAGCACCTACACGACACCGCTGCTGGCCTGGTTCGACCACTACCTGCAGGGCCTGGACAACGGCATTCCCACGGCGCCGCAGGCGATCATCCAGCGCGAGAACCTGACCTGGTCGACCGACGCCACCTGGCCGCCGGAAGGCACGACAATGCAGACGCTCAAGCTGAGTTCGCCACTGGCCCGCCTGGCACCGGCGCTGACCACCGAGCCGGCCGGCGTGACCACCGGTCGGCGCTACCTCAGCTTCACCCAGGCGACGGCCTATTCGAGCGACAGCATCGTCAACAACCCCACGCAGAAGCGCGGCGATCGCCTGGTGTTCCTGAGCAACGCGCTGAGCGCTCCGCTGCGCCTGGCGGGCACCACCACGGTGACCCTGCGCTTGCAGGTGGACAAGCCGGTGGCCGGCCTGCAGGCCCGCGTGGTGGACTACAACGGCAGCTCAGCCTATGTGGTCACGCGCACCATGGCCGATGTCGGCCACTACAAGTCGCTGTCGGTCAAGCAGGACCTGGTGCCGGGCCAGTGGTACACCCTCAGCTGGACGCTCAATGCCGATGACCGGATCTTCGCGACCGGCCACAACCTGGGCATCGTGATCAGTGCCGAGAAGGCCAATCCGCTGATCGGCTACGACCCGGTGACCGTGACGGTGGACACGAAGAAGTCCTCGGTCACGATGCCGCTGCTTGGCAACCTGGGCGAGCTCGCCGTGGCCAAGGCGGTCAAGCCGATCGTCACCACCACGATCGAGTCGCCGCAGCGGGAGCTCAACCGCGAGGAGTTCATCCGCGAGTTCTTCGAGGGCAGCCGCTGAGCACCGACTGAGCACCTGAAACAGACACGGCGCCCCGAGGGGCGCCGTGTGCTTTCAGGGCGCGCCAGCGCGCCCTCGTGAGGCTTACTTGTACAGCTTGATCTCTGTGTTGTAGCGGTGCAGCGTGGTCGGCGTGGACACATAGGCCTCGGTGGTCACCGTGTGGTTGCCGGTCGTCACGGCGATGCCGGTCTGATAGTTCATCACCGTGAAGCTGGTGGTCGACACCGGGGTGTTGAATGGCGAATTGATCGCCGCGCCGTCCACCTTGATCACGATGGCCGAGGGGTTGACGCTCGCCGCAGCAGCGACCTGGACGTTGGCATTGACGATGATGTAGCAACCGGCGGTGTTGGTGCAGTTGACGGTTTGCGTGCTGCCGTAAGGATTGAAGCCGGCGGCCAGGGCGGCCCCGTTGCCATTGCCGGTCTCGAAGTAGGTCTTCAGCAGCTTCAGGCCGGCGCTGAAGGCTTCGGGCTGTGCGCCCTTCCTCGCGCCAGAGACATCGGCGCCAGCCAGCGCGGACTGGCTCAGCAGGACGGCCGCGGCGGCAACGATCAGGGACAGGGTGGATTTCTGCATGGTGGGTACTCCTTGGGTGACAAAAGGACAAGCGCTTGGGGGTCGGGACTGCGCCGTCCATCGGGGTGAGCGATGGCAGCAGTCTGGGTCTGAGCCATGCCGGGAACAAGGCCCCGGACAAGGGGGGCCGGAACGCGAACGAGGAACGTGCGCCCGTCGAACTAGGGGGGCATGAGCCGCGCCATCGCGGGGCTCTGCGTTCCACATGACAAGGAGTCCCGACCATGCGCAGCACCCGTTTCCTCTGGCAGTTTGACGACGCCGGTCACTTCGGCACCACCAACCTGGGCCCGCTGGACAACATCGTTGGCACCGAGGACGACAACTTCCTGGGTGACACCTCGGGCAACGACGTGGTCTGGGGCCTGGGTGGGAATGACACGCTGCTGTCCACCCAGGGCTACGACGTGCTGCTGGGTGGCAGCGGCGACGACGAGTACCTGACCAGCACGGCCAGCAGCGTGCTGATCCAGGATGAGTCGGGTGACGACCTGGCCGGGCTGGCGCTGGCCAACTCCGACACGGGCTACACCCGACTGGTGGTGCGTGACGCCAGCGGTTCCGAGATCGCTGACCTGAACGCGCAGTCGGACCGCGCCACGATCGAGGCCGCCGACGCGGCCGGCGCGCGCTTCGAGTTCGTGCGCTGGACCAGCGGCGCCTGGACCATTCAACACGCGGTCGAAGGTGTCGAACACTTCCAGGTCACCGGCAGCGACACCAGCGACCTGTTGCTGGCGCGAGGCAGCAAAGGAGGCGCCTTCGACGGCCGCGGCGGCTTCGACACCTTCGTGGCCAACTGGTCCACGGCCGCCGACGACATCAGCTGGGTCAACACCCCGTCGCTGACCCAGACGGTCAACGGCATCCAGATCGCCGGCATGGAGCGCCTGATCCTGCGCACCGGCAGCGGCGATGACACGATCGACAACCGCGGCAATGGCTCGTCCACCGATGACCTGATCACCGGCGCCGGCAACGACTGGGTGGCGCTGGACCAGGGCACGGTGGACACCGGCAGCGGCGACGACACCATCACCCAGGCCTGGGGCAGCGTCGATGGCGGCGCCGACAGCGACATGCTGCACATGGGCGGCGTCTACAACTCCGACACCGGCGTCACCCGGCTGCTGGCGTATGACGACAGCAACACCCTGGTCGGCGACCTGGCCTACACCAGCAGCCGCAGCGACATCGAGACCGCGCTGTCCAGCGCCACCCAGTTCGACTTCGTCAGCTGGTGGAGCGGTGCCTGGCGCACCCAACTGCACACCGCCAACATCGAGCACTGGAACGTCCAGGGCAGCAACACCTCCGATCTGGTCATCGCCCGCGGCAACGGCGACACCTACGCCGGCAATGGCGGCTTCGACAGCTTCTACGCCGACTGGTCCGCGGCCAGCACCGATATCAGCTGGGTCAACACCCCCGCCAGCACCCAGACGGTCAACGGCATCAGCGTCTCGGGCTTCGAGCGCCTGATCCTGCGCACCGGCAGCGGCCACGACACGATCGACAACCGCGGCAATGGCTCGTCCACCGATGACCTGGTCACCGGCGCCGGCAACGACTGGGTCGCCGTCGACCAGGGCACGGTGGACACCGGCAGCGGCGACGACACCATCACCCAGGCCTGGGGCAGCGTGGATGGCGGCGCCGACAGCGACACGCTGCACATGGGCGGCATCTACAACTCCGACACCGGCTACAGCCGCCTGATCGCCTACGACGCCGCCAACACCCTGGTGGGCGATCTGAGCTACACCAGCAGCCGCGCCGACATCGAGACCGCGCTGTCCAGCGCCACCCAGTTCGACTTCGTCAGCTGGTGGAGCGGTGCCTGGCGCACCCAGTTGCACACCGCCAACATCGAGCACTGGAACGTCACCGGCAGCGCGACGTCCGATCTGATCATCGCCCGCGGCGAGGGCAGCCAGTACCACGGCGGCGGCGGCTTCGACACCTTCTACGCCGACTGGTCGGCCAGCTCGACGGCCATCTCGCTGGGGGGCACCGAGGCCCCGACCAGCGTGCAGTGGAGCGGCTTCGAGCGCAGCCTGATCACGGGCAGCGCCTTCAACGATCTGTTCGATCTGTCGGCCAACAGCGGCAGCGATGACCTGCTGGCCGGAAACGGCAACGACACCATCCGCGGCATCGGCGCTGGCGACACCGTCTCCGGCGGCGCCGGCAAGGACATCTATGTGCTGGAGTCGGCTGGTGCTGTGCTGGTGGAGGAGGCCGGCGGCGGCAAGGACGAGGTCCACGCGGCCTTCGATGTCACGCTGACCGATCAGTTCGAGGTGCTGCGCCTGCTGGGCACGGCCGACCTCCATGGCACCGGAACCGCCACCCGCAACATCCTGTTCGGCAACGACGGCGCCAATGTCCTGCACGGCCTGGGAGGCAACGACCGCCTGGTGGCCGGTGCCGGCACCGATGCCCTGTTCGGCGACGAGGGCAACGACAAGCTGCTGGGCGGCAGCGGCAATGACACGCTGCGCGGCGGCAACGGCAACGACCGTCTGGTGGGTGGCGGCGGCGACGACCTGTTCCAGCTCGAAGGCACGGCCGCGGCCAACGGCCTGGACAAGGTGCTGGACCTGCAGGCCGGCATTGGCGGCGATGTGGTCGATCTGAGCGCGTTCTTCGGTGCGGGCGGGGCCACCGCGCTGGACGGCAACCCCGATGGCGGCACCAACCTGGACGCGCTGTCGCTGCCGCAGACGCTCAGCGGACAGCACCTGTTCGCAGTGGCCGGCGACTTCGGCACCGACGGTCCGAACGTGAAGGAACTGGCCGCGCTGCTGCAGGGCACCCATGTCGATGACGGCAGCCACCAGGCCATCCTGGTGCAGGACCTGCTGTCCGGACGGGGGGTGCTGTTCCTGGCCGACGAACGCAGTGGCGACACCAACACCACCCTGCAGGCGGCCGAACTCAAGGCCGTGGCGGTGCTGACCCTCGACGGCGGCCTGCCCAGCACCGCGCTGTGGGCCGAGAACTTCCTGCTCACCGCCAGCGGGGGCTGAGCAGGAAGAAGGATCAGGCCACGGCCGGCGTGCGGATCAGGTGATCGAAGGCCGACAGCGCGGCCTTCGCGCCCTCGCCGGTGGCGATGATGATCTGCTTGTAGGGCACGGTGGTGGCGTCGCCGGCGGCGAAGATGCCTGGCACGCTGGTGTGGCCCTTGGCATCGATGACGATCTCGCCAAAGCGGCTGAGCTCGATCGTGCCCTTGAGGAACTCGGTGTTGGGCACCAGGCCGATCTGCACGAAGACGCCGGCCAGCGCGGGCGCGTGCTCCTCGCCGGTGACGCGGTCCTTCCACTTCAGGCCGGTCATCTTCTGGCCGTCGCCGGTGACTTCGGTGGTCTGGGCGTTGAGGTGCACGGTCACGTTGGGCAGCGAGCGCAGCTTGTCGACCAGCACCTGGTCGGCCTTGAGCTGGTCGGCGAACTCCAGCACGGTGACGCTGCGCACGATCCCGGCCAGGTCGATCGCGGCCTCGATGCCCGAGTTGCCGCCGCCGATCACCGCCACGTCCTTGCCCTTGAACAGTGGGCCGTCGCAGTGCGGGCAGTAGGCCACGCCCTTGGTGCGGTACTCGGCCTCGCCGGGCACGTTCATGTTGCGCCAGCGCGCCCCGGTGGCCAGGATGATGCTGCGGCCCTGGAGCGTGGCGCCGTTGTCCAGCGTCACCGTGGCGTAGCCGCCCGGCTGCGGCGCGGGGTCGAGGTGCGCCACGCGCTGCAGCGTCATCACGTCCACACCGTACTGGCGCACATGGGCTTCCAGCGCGGCGGCGAACTTCGGTCCGTCGGTCTCCTGGACCGAGATGAAGTTCTCGATCGCCAGCGTGTCCATGGTCTGGCCGCCGAAGCGCTCGGCCACGATGCCGGTGCGGATGCCCTTGCGCGCCGCATACACCGCCGCCGCGGCACCGGCCGGGCCGCCGCCGATGATCAGCACCTCGTAGGGCGCCTTCTCGCTGAGCCTGGCGGCCTCGCGCTTCGCCGCACCCGTGTCGATCTTCGCCAGGATTTCGGCCACTTCCATGCGGCCGTTGCCGAAGGGCTGGCCGTTGAGGAAGACGCTGGGCACGGCCATGATCTGGCGCTGCTCGACCTCGGCCTGGAACAGGCCGCCGTCGATCGCCACGGCGCGGATGCGCGGGTTGAACACCGCCATCAGGTTCATCGCCTGCACCACGTCCGGGCAGTTGTGGCAGGTCAGGCTCATGAAGGTGTCGAAGGCGAAGTCGCCGTCGATGGCGCGGATCTGATCGAGCAGCTCGGGCTCGACCTTGGGCGGGTGGCCGCCTGCCCACAGCAGGGCCAGCACCAGCGACGTGAACTCGTGGCCCATCGGCACGGCGGCGAAGTGCACGCCCATGTCGTGGCCGACGCGGGTGATCTGGAAGCTGGGGCGGCGCGTGAACTGGCCGTCGAAGCGGGCGCTGATCCTGGCCGGCGCGATGGCGGCGATCTCGGTGATCAGCTCGCGGATCTGCTGCGCGCCCTCGGAGTCATCGAGGCTGCCGATCAGCTCGATCGGCTGGCTGATGCGCTCGAAGTAGGCGGCGAGTTGGCCGGTGGTGGTGGTGTCCAGCATGGTGGCGCTCCTGGTGTGCGAGGTGTCAGGGTGAGGTCGTCCGGACCCCGTTGACAACCTCCACCCGGGGCGTCACGCCGGGAGGCTGTCAACGGGGCCTGATCCGGGGATCGGGCCGTTGAGCAGGCGACCGGGGCCGCCTGCGGAGTGGATCATCAGATCTTGCCGACGAGGTCCAGGCTGGGAGCCAGGGTCTTGGCGCCTTCCTTCCACTTGGCCGGGCAGACCTGGCCGGGGTTGGCGGCGGTGTACTGGGCCGCCTTGAGCTTGCGCAGGGTTTCCGACACGTCGCGGGCGATCTCGTTGGAATGCACTTCCATGGTCTTGATCACGCCGTCCGGGTTGACGATGAAGGTGCCGCGCAGCGCCAGGCCTTCCTCGGCGATGTGCACGCCGAAGGCGTTGGTCAGCGCGTGGGTGGGGTCGCCCACCAGCGGGAAGGTGGCCTTGCCGACGGCCGGCGAGGTCTCGTGCCACACCTTGTGCGAGAAGTGGGTGTCGGTGGTCACGATGTAGACCTCGGCGCCGGCGGCCTGGAAGGCGGCGTAGTTGTCGGCGGCGTCCTCGATCTCGGTCGGGCAGTTGAAGGTGAAGGCGGCCGGCATGAAGATCAGGACCGACCACTTGCCCTTCAGGCTCTCGTCGGAGACGGTGATGAACTCACCCTTGCCATTGCGGTTGACGAAGGCCTGGGTCTTGAACGGCTGGACGGTGGTATTGATCAGCGACATGGTGTTCCTCTCGGTTGGGGATGTGCAGTGGTTCCTGCGACGGGATGAATCTTAGTTGCGCCGCAGCATTTCGTGGATTGATTGATCGAATTCTCACCATAGAGACCGGCTATTGACCAGCCCATGCCACACTGTGCCCATGACCACCTTGCCCGTGCCTGAGCTGCCTCAAGCGCGCTGCCCCCGCTGCGGTGGGGGCTTCCATTGCGGTGCCCGGGATCCCGGGCCTTGCGCCTGTACCGGCCTGCACCTGAGGCCCGACCTGCTGCTCGCGATGCGGACGCTGTGGTCAGGCTGCCTGTGCCTGCCCTGCCTGCAGGCTCTGGCCGCCGGTGCGGCGCTGACGGTGGACACGACAGCCCAAACGACCCAGGGAGATTGAATGACGCGACTGGCACGCTGGCTGGCAGGCCCCTGCCTGGCCCTGTGCATGGCCACCGGTGCGCCGGCACAGGCCCAGAACGCCCCGTCCAAAGCGACGGCGGTCAAGACCTTCAAGGACAGCCGCAGTGGCTTCAGCTACCGGATCGAGCCGATCCCTGCCTGGGTGGTGCCCGCGGTGGAGCGCGCCGGCGCGAGCGTGGCCCCGGCGGCCATGCACTACCGGGTGCTCGATGAACAGTTGCGCATCGACGAGCGCAGCCAGGAAGAGTCGGTGCATGTGGTGCGGGTGGTCAACGAGCCGGCCGGGCTGACGGCGGCGTCGCAGATCGAGCTCGAGTTCGACCCCGGCTACCAGACGCTGGCGCTCCACCATGTGGACGTGATCCGGGCCGGACAGCGCAGCACGCGGCTGAACCCGCAGCGCATCCAGCTGCTGCAGCGCGAGACGCAGCTGGAGCGGCGCATGATCGACGGCCGCGTCACGCTGAGCCTGCAGGTGGAGGACCTGCGCAGCGGCGACCAGCTCGACTACGCCTTCACCCGCCGTGGCCGAAACCCGATCTTCGGCGCCCGCGCGCTGCACGCGACCTGGATGGGCTCGTGGCGTGGGCCGGTGGCGACGATGCAGCTGCGCGTGCTGGCGCCGGCGGGCCGCACGTCTAGACTGGGAATTCCACCTTATCCTGCAGGTTCCATGAGCTCCTTGATCGACCCGCCGCCACGGCGCGACGAGGTGTCCGACCACGTCCAGGAACGCGTCGGAGAG
>JAFLDI010000210.1 GCA_017302485.1 Burkholderiales bacterium
CGATGAACCAATTCGCCATCGCCTACGGTGAGCGCTTCACCCGACCCGCCGCGTAATATGCGGCATGTGCCTGTCTGCGTCGCCAGGCACGACACAGAGCCTCAAACACAAAAATTCAGACAGGCCCGTTGAGCAAGTTGCACAAGCTACCAATCGGTGCGCTGACCCATCCGGGTGGCAACTCACTCATCCCCATCTCCCTCCAACAGCAACCCTCGCCGCGCCAGCCGCTCGCGCGCCTCAATCAGCGCCGTATGTAATTGCGCTTCCAGCTCGGCCTTGGGTGGCAGCTCGGTCCAGTACTCTGCCACGGTGATACCGTCCTCATGTGCCTGCAGCAGCTCTACCTGTTCGCGGCTGGCTTCGGCGCACAGGATCAGGCCGATGGGCGCGGCTTCGCCGGCCTGGCGCTCGTGCTTGTCTAGCCATTTGAGGTACAGCTCCATCTGGCCTTTGTGGGCGGCCTTGAAGCGGCCCAGCTTCAGCTCGATGGCTACCAGGCGACGCAGGCGGCGGTGGAAGAAGAGCAGGTCGAGGTAGAAATCTTCGCCGTCGATGACCATGCGCTTTTGCCGTTCCACGAAAGCAAAGCCCCGGCCCAGCTCCAGGATGAAGGCCTCGAGCTGGCGCAGGATGGCGGATTCCAGGTCGGCTTCGTCATGGCCCTGGCGCAGGCCCAAGAAGTCCAGAAAGTACGGGTCTTTGAAGACCTGGGCGGGCGTGGCGTTGCCGGCGTCGGTGGTGGTGTGCAGGGCAGGGGCCTGTGCGCTGGCAATGGCGGTGCGCTCGTAGGCCTTGCGCTCGATCTGCTGGCCCAGCTCGCGCACGCTCCAGCGGTCTTGGGCGGCGCGCTGGGCGTAGTAGGTGCGGGCCTCGGGTGCCTTGAGCGCCACGATGGCCACGAAGTGGCTCCAGCTCAATTGTGTCGACAGCGTCGACACAATCGCGGCGTCTGGAAATGCTTGGGCGAACTTGGCCATGCGGCGCAGGTTGCGGGCTTCGAAGCCACGGCCAAACTCTTGCGCCAGTTGCTGGCCCAGTTGGTCCACCGCCTGGCTGCCGTAGCGGGCGCGCTCGCCACCCAGCACGTCTGTGGCCAGGCGTTGGCCCACCGTCCAGTACAGCCGGGTCAGCTCGGCATTCACTGCGCCGGCCAGGCGCTGGCGGCTGGCGGCAATCAGCGCACGCAGCTCGGCGTGCAGGCCGGGGGGCATGGCGCTGGCGCCGGGGGCGGTCAGTTCGCTCATGCTGGCGTCTCGCTGGCTTGGGGATCGTCTGGCAGCAGGTCGTCCAGCGCCGCGTCGGGGTCTTCGCCCAGTTCCTCCAGCAGCGCCCTCAGGTCAGTCATGGCGCTGCCCAGTTCGCGTTGCAGCAAGCGGGCCACCAGGGCGGGTTCGTCGCGCTGGGCGCTGGTAGCTTCAGCGTTGTCGTCCTTGAGCCAGCTGATGTCGAGGTTGTCGCCACGCTGGGCAATGAACTCGCGGCTGAACTTGCGCCAGCGGCTGCTTTCGCCGCCGTCCACGCGCTGGGCCAGGGCGGCGGGGCCGCCGAAGGGGTCATCGCCGAAGACGTCTTCGAACTTGTCGCGGGCCTGCTCGGGGGGGGCGCTGGCCGGCGTGCGGAAGTAGTCGCGGGTGAAGGGGGTGCGCTTGCCAAACTGCGGCATGTTGGCGCGCATGTCGTACACCCATACTTCGCGGGTGTTGCCCTTGTCGGTCTTCTCGCCCTTGGTGAAAAACAGCACATTGGTCTTCACGCCCTGGGCGTAGAAGATGCCGGTGGGCAGGCGCAGGATGGTGTGCAGGTTGCACTTGTCCATCAGGTCGCGGCGGATGCTGGTGCCCACATTGCTTTCGAACAGCACGTTGTCGGGCAGCACCACGGCGGCACGGCCGCCGGGCACCAGGTTGCGGTAGATGTGCTGCAGGAAGGCGAACTGCTTGTTGCTGGTCTCAAACGTGAGGTCTGTACGGGTGGGCAGGCCGCCGCCCTTCTTGGTGCCAAACGGTGGGTTCGACAGGATGAGGGTGGCCGGTGGCAGCTGGGTGCCTTCGTCGCCCAGGGTGTCGCCATAGGCCACGCCGCCTTCAATGCCATGCAGCAGCATGTTCATCAGCGCCAGGCGGTGGGTGTCTTGCACCAGCTCCATGCAGTAGAAAGTGGCGTGCCGATAGCGGCGTTGCGCAGCTTCGTCGAGGCTGTCGAAATTGTTGTGGGCGCGCAGGTAGTTGTTGGCCGCGATGGGGAAGCCGCAGGTGCCAGCGGCCGGGTCCTGGATCACGTCGCTGAGCTGCGGCTTCATCACGGCCACGATGCTGTCGATGAGGTGGCGCGGGGTGAAGTACTGGCCGGCACCGCTCTTCTTTTCGGTGGCGTTGCGCTCCAGCAGGTTCTCGTAGAGGTCGCCCAGGTCATCGCGCTGCACGCTGTACCAGTCCAGCGCGTCAATCTCCGTCACCAGCTTGCTGAGGGTGGCGGGCTTGGTGATGAAGGTGTTGGCGTTGGCATAGATCGCTTGCACTGCGCCGTGGCCGTGCAAGCCGTAGCTCAGCAGCATCTCTTTGTAGGTGTCCAGCCGTTCGGGTGCCGAGGCGTTGAGCAAGTCGTCCCAGCGGGTGCCGGGTTGCTCCACGGCGGGCTCGGACTTCCTGGGGCGGATCCACACCTTGAGCCGGTCTTCCTGGCCGGTCTCCTTCATCATCTTCAAGAAGAGCAGGTAGGTCAGCTCGCTCAGGTACTGGTGGTAGGTGACGCCGTCGTCACGCAACACATGGCACAGCGACCAGAGTTTGGCGCCAATGTCTTGGGCGGCCTGGGGGGAAGTGGACATCAGAAAACAGGATCAGGCGCTCTGGGCAGGTGGGGCCCAAAGCGCGTCATTGAAGGCGTCGAGCACCGGTTGGAGCTGGCCATTGAACACTTTATCCAAACGCGCGAACCCGCCGCCCTCACGTTTGAAGAGCAGGTCAGGGTCGTCCAAGGCTTCGCGGTCAACCAAGCCGTTGGCCTTGGTCTGTGCGGCGATGCGCTTGAGCCAGTCGCGCTGCGGCGTGGTCCAAGGCTTCCCGCCAGGCGGCTGGGCCAGCAGGGTTTGCAGGGCGTGGTCGACCCGCTCACTGTAGGGCAGCAGGGCGTCGCCCAAGGCAGCCTGGCGGATGTAGCCGACGATGCGGGCGGCAATGTCCTGGTTGCTCAGTTCGCGCCAGGCGGTGGCCAGGCGGGCTTCGCTGAAGCCTGCTTTGTCCAGCGCCAAAGCCAGCTCTTTCAGCTGCTTGCGGGTGAGATCGCGCGGCTTGGTCAGCACGGCCATCAGGGCAGGCAGCTCGTTGCTGTGGCTGTTGATGAAGGCCTTGAACTCGTCCAAGTAGTCTTGGGGCTTGCTGGCCTTTCCGTATCCACGGTCTGCACGCAGAAACTCGTCGGGGTGGTCAGAGACATACATAGGCTGGCCAGCGGCCGCTGACTTGCGATCAAGGATCTCGGCCAACCCGGGGTTCTGGGTGAACCAGCTGGCCACCTCGGACAGGCTCAGGGCCTTCAGCTGCTTGATGAAGGCATCCGGCGGCATGCCAGCCTGGGTTTCAAAGTCTTGGGCCGCCTGGCCCTTGAGGTGGCGCTTCTTGACTTGCAGCTTGGCCAGCAATTGCTCGCGCACCAGCTCGCGCGCGGCGTCGTTGTCGACCTGGGTGAGTTCCTGCGCCAGCTGCGCGAAGCTCAATTTTGGGTTGACCACCACGGGCTTCATGTCGGTCATGTCGCCAATGGCCTCGAAGATGCGCACGGCGTCGAACACGCGGAAGCTGTCTTTGGCCTCGCCGTTGAAGCTGCACAGGCGGGTGGCACGGCCGAGCATCTGATCGAACAGGATGCGGCTGTTCACCTGGCGCAGGAACACCAGGTTGCAGATCTCGGGCACGTCCACCCCGGTGGTGAGCAGGTCCACCGTCACGGCCACATTGGGCAGGCGTTCGTTCTTGAAGCGGCGGATCAGCTCCAATGGCTTGTCGGCGTTGCCGGTGATCTTGATGACGGCGTCGTCTTCCACGCTGCCGTACTGGACCGCTAGCGCGGCCTTGAGCACGTCGACCACCAGGTCGGCGTGGTCGCTGCTGACGCAGAAGATCAGGGTCTTGCGACGGCCGCTGGGGTCGATTTCTTGAGCCAGGTAGCCGCAGATGGCCTCGTTGAAAGGGCGGGTGATCACCTTGCGGTTGAAGTCTTCAACCTGAAGCTTGATCTCGTCGGGCGCCTTGAACAGCTCGATTTGGCTGCGCTGGGCGTTGTAGACCTTGACCTCTTCGCCCACCTTCCAGGTCATGCCGTTCTCGGTCAGCTGGGTCTTGATCTGGATGGGGGGCTCGTAGTCGACCAGGAAGCCGTCGATCACCGCCTCACGGTAGCTGTAATTGAAGACGGGCGGGCCAAAGATCTCGCTGGTGTGCAGGGCAGGGGTGGCGGTCAGACCGATCTTGACGGCGTCGAAATAGTCCAGCACGCGCCGGTACTTGGAGATGTAGTCGTCAAAGCCACGGAAGCTCAGCTCCGTTTCGGACATCTCGCGGTCCAAGGTGTAGCCCCGATGGCATTCATCGACCACGATGCAGTCGTATTGGTCGACGGTGGGCGGCGCTACCCCCTCAGCGGGCAGCAGCAGCCTGCGCATCATTCCTTGCACGGTGGCGATGTGGACGGCGGTATCCGCCTCCGGGCTCTGGGCGTCCAGTTCCTTGATGCCGAAGGTCTCGGCAAAGGTCTGCAGGCGCTCCATGCGGGTGTCTTTGAATGCGTTGGCTGCTTGTTCGCCCAGGGCGGACCGGTCCACCAGGAACAGAATGCGGCGGTATCGCTGCGCCTTGAGCAGCCGGTAGATGAGGGCAATGCAGGTCTTGGTCTTGCCGGTGCCAGTGGCCATGGCCAACAGGATGTCGCGCTGGCCCGCCGCGATGCACTCCTCGGTCTTGCGGATGGCCGCTTGTTGGTAGGGCCTCAATGGGAAGCCGTAGTTAAAGGGCGTGCCGCTCAGCTCGGCATCGGCCTTGGCCTCATCGCGGCGGAGCAGGGCGGTCAGGCCCTCTGGGCTGTACCAACCATCAAGCGCCTGGCTGCGGTTGGCGGGGCGCCGAAGGTCGCAGAACCAGATGCCGCTCTTGGTGGCCAGCTGCCGCAGGTACGGCCGGCCATTGGTTGCAAAAACGAAGGGGATGCGGAACTCAGCCTGGTCGCCCCAGTTCTGCGGGTGGAGCGACGTGTTCTCGCTGGGCGAAAACGTCCGGCTGTAGCGCTTGGCCTGCTGGATGTCAGCGGAAACGTCCTTGGTTTCGCGCTTGGCCTCCACCACGGCCATGGGCACCAGGCCTTGGAACAACACGTAGTCAGCCGAATAGCCCTCACAGGGCCACTCCGCGATGGCGATGTTGCGGCCTCGCTCCGGGCGTGTGCCCTGGCTGTACCGCAGCACTTGCGAATCCGCCTCCCAGCCGGCTTGGCGTAGTTGCTGGTCAATGATGCGGCGGGTTTCGGCTTCGTCCAGTTGAACCAGGCTGGCGGCCTGGTTCGCAGACGCGACAAACTTACCAAAGTCAGCCTGGGGCGCCGCCGTGGCCTGGGCTTGCAGGCTGGCCAGTTGCTCGGCCAGCTTTGCCTTGTCCTGCTCGGTCTCGGTGGCGATTTGCTCCCAGAGCTGGCGTTCCTCGCTGACAGCCGAGAGTTGACTTCTTGCAGCCTCCAGCGCGTCCGACACCTTCTCGCCATTGGCCATGTGGTCGGCAACGGCTTGGCGCAGCGACGCCAACTCGCGCTTCAGTTCTGCGGATTCGTCTGCGGGCGGTGAAGGCGGGATGAACGGGCCAGAGCGATAGTCGGCCGCCTTGAAGGTACGGTGGAACCACAGGCTGAGTTGCCAGGACAGCTTGAGCGTGGCCAGGGCCTTGGCGTGGTCCCCCTCCAGCGCGTGGTTGGCTGCATTGCCGGTGATTCGAATCTGGTCGAACAACTGCCTGACCTCGCGGGGCAGCAATCCCTCGCCCTGCAAACGGCGGATCAGGTCGTACTGGCTCTCTTCCTGAGAGGCGTAGAGGCCCCCGCGCGCGGCGAGCGACTGGGCCAGCAACTCAGCGTGCTGCCGCAGCTTTAGAAGGGGCGTTCTCAAGTCCGAAGTGCAACACCCAGCACTCGTTGATTGATCAGTGGACTGTAGCCTGATGGGATTCAGCCAAGCCCTGCATCAGCTCCGCGAAGACCTGAATCGGGCTGCGCCAGTTCAGC
>JAFLDI010000211.1 GCA_017302485.1 Burkholderiales bacterium
CCCAGAGGGCCTGCACGCCCAGTCCCCGGGCGAGTTCCCAGCCCTCGACGCGGCCGAGGTACACGTGGACGGGGAAGAACAGCATGTAGGGGAACGGGGTGTATCCGAGGACCGTCTGGAGGACGGGCGGCAGGAGGTCGAGGGGGAACAGGTGGCCGCCGGCGACGTACTCGAAGGCGAACAGGATGAAGATGAACGTGGCGACCTCGAGCACCCAGAACGCCAGCAGGGCCATGGTGAACGACACGAAGAACTGGAGCAGGGCGGTGAGCACCAGCGACACCCCGAAGGCGGCCAGGTGGAGCCCCGACGCCGGGGCGAGAAGGTGCTCGCGCTGCATGAAGAGGAACAGGCCGGTCGGGATCAGCGCCGCGGCGGTGTACACCAGGCGCCCGGCGGCGAACAGGCACAGGCGGTAGGCGAGATAGTCGATCGGCTTGAGGAGGAACTGGCTGATCCGGCCGTCGCGGATGTCGGCGGCGATCTGCCAGTCGTCCTCGGTCACCGCGGTCAGGGCCACCACCACGTTCACCACGAGGTAGTACGTCACCACCTCGGCCAGGGAGTATCCCCCCACCGACGGATCGGTCCGACCCTCGTAGATCGCCCGCCAGAGGAGGATCAGGGCGAGGAGCGGGACCAGCCCGAACAGGGCGCGCACGACGAAGTTCACCCGGTAGACGAGGGTGCTCTGGATCCCGATGGAGAGGACGTGGCGGTATTTGCCCATGAACGGCGGTGCGGATCGGCGTCCGGTCCTTGCCGGGACCGGCCCCGGGACCGTAGAAACCCGCGTGCCTCCGAAACAAGCGCCGACTCCCCCGGGTTCCCTGGCGCCGTCGCTGCGTCGCTTCCTGTACCTGACCGCCACCGTCACCGGGGCGCCGGCCCTCCAGACCGACCCCGGCGCCTGCGGGCGCGGCGCCAGCTCGGCCTCTTCGGCGAGATGGGCCAGCACCGCCAGCATGTGTTCGCGCATCGGCTCGGTGAACAGGCCCAGGCGCAGGGCGAAGTGCTGGCCGGGCGCGGCGTGCCTTGGTGCCGCAGCACCCACCCAGACCGGCAGGCCGTCGTCGCGCTGCGGCGCCGGGTCGACACGACGCGGCGCGACTTCCTGGCTGGACTCGTCCGACGGCAGGGGGGTGAGGCGTGTCAGCGGGACCGTGCGCTCGAAGGGCTCGTCGCCCTGGCCCAGCACCTCGCGCAGGCTGCTGTGCGGGACGGGTGCCCGGGGCTCCTCGCGGCGCCACCACTGCCACCAACGCCGCCGCTCGGTCGGCGCACTGGCCGACACACTGTCCAGAGGCGCCGGCGCGCCGCTGGCGGGGGGCAGCACCAAGGGTGCAATCGCGCGCAGCAGCGTCGAGAACACGGGCTCGCCGGGGTCGCCGTTCCAGCCCGCCAGGCCCACCACGGGCACCCGATCCAGCCCCGGTGGCAGGTCGGATGCATCCAGGCGCAGCGGCATCAAGGCCCGTCGCTGCAGGGCCAGCCGGGCCCGATCGAGCTGCTCGGGCCACTCGGCCATCGCCGAGGACCACAGCAGCAGCACCCAGCGGGCGCGTGCCAACTGGTCGTCCAGGCGTCCGCCGGGGGGCGGCTCACCGGGAACCCAGGCCAGGCTGGCGCCCTGCGCCTGCAGGGCGCGGCCCAGGGCCTGGGCCGCGCGGAGGTCCTGCGGCGCATGCAGCAGGGCAAGGTCATGGGCGAAGCCGTCGTCGCGGGCGAATGATTCCATCGGTGTACTGCCACCCGCCGTGGCGACGGGCGATGGATCATAGGCGCGCCGGCGCCCACTCGCCTGCCGACAGTCGCAGCGGGCGCCAACTTTGGCGCAACAAGGAACAGGGGCGCCCCGCGGGCGCCCCTTGAACAGCCAGCGCGAGACTCAGCGCACGCGGCCTTCCTTCCACGCGCCCAGCAGCTTGTCGTAGTTGATGGTCTCGCCCTTGGGCTTCTCGTTGGCCAGCTTGGCCCACGGCGCGGCCTTGTCGGAGAGCCACTTCTTCGGGTCCTCCTTCTTGTTGAGCTTGGGCGCGCACTTGGCCATGCCGGCACGCTCCAGGCGGGCCAGCACGTCGTCCATCTCCTTGGCCAGGTTGTCCATCGCGCCCTGCGGCGTCTTCTCGCCGGTCACCGCCTGCGCCACGTTCTTCCACCACAGCTGGGCCAGCTTGGGGTAGTCGGGCACGTTGGTGCCGGTGGGGCTCCAGGCCACGCGGGCCGGGCTGCGGTAGAACTCGACCAGGCCGCCCAGCTTGGGGGCCAGGTCGGTCATGGCCTTGCTCTGGATGTCGGACTCGCGGATCGGCGTCAGGCCGACGATGGTCTTCTTCAGGCTGGTGGTCTTGGCGGTGATGAACTGCGCATACAGCCAGGCGGCGGCGGTACGGTTGGCGTCATGGTCCTTGAAGAAGGTCCAGCTGCCCACGTCCTGGTAGCCGTTCTGCATGCCCTGCTTCCAGTACGGGCCGTTGGGGCCGGGGGCCATGCGCCACTTCGGGGTGCCGTCGGCGTTGACCACCGGCAGGCCCTTCTTGGTCATGTCGGCGGTGAAGGCGGTGTACCAGAAGATCTGCTGCGCGATCTGGCCCTGGGCCGGCACCGGGCCGGCCTCGCCGAAGGTCATGCCGGTGGCTTCCTTGGGCGCGTACTTCTTCATCCAGTCGACGTACTTGGTCAGCGCATAGACCGCGGCCGGCGAGTTGGTGGCGCCGCCCCGCTCGACCGAGGCGCCCACCGGCGTGCACTTGTCGTCGGCCACGCGGATGCCCCACTCGTCGATCGGCAGGCCGTTGGGGGTGCCGATGTCGGCGGTGCCGGCCATCGACAGCCAGGCGTCGGTGAAGCGCCAGCCCAGGCTGGGGTCCTTCTTGCCGTAGTCCATGTGGCCGTAGATGGCCTTGCCGTCGATGGTCTTGACGTCGTTGGTGAAGAACTCGGCGATGTCCTCGTAGGCGCTCCAGTTCAGCGGCACGCCCAGCTCGTAGCCGTACTTGGCCTTGAACTTGTCCTGCAGGTCCTTGCGGGCGAACAGGTCGGCGCGGAACCAGTACAGGTTGGCGAATTGCTGGTCGGGCAGCTGGTAAAGCTTGCCGTCGGGCGCGGTGGTGAACTTGGTGCCGATGAAGTCCTTCAGATCCAGCCCCGGGTTGGTGAACTCCTTGCCGGCGCCGGCCATGTAGTCGGTCAGGTTCAGGACCTTGCCGTAGCGGTAGTGGGTGCCGATCAGGTCGGAGTCGCTGATCCAGCCGTCATAGATCGACTTGCCCGACTGCATCGAGGTCTGCAGCTTCTCGACCACATCGCCTTCCTGGATCAGGTCGTGCTTGACCTTGATGCCGGTGATCTCCTCGAAGGCCTTGGCCATGGTCTTGGACTCGTACTCGTGGGTGGTGATCGTCTCCGACACCACCGAGATCTCCTTGATGCCCTTGGCCTTGAGCTTGGCGGCAGCGTCGATGAACCACTTCATCTCGGCCATCTGCTGGTCCTTGCTCAGCGTGGAGGGCTGGAACTCGCCCTCCACCCACTTCTTGGCCTCGGCTTCGCCGGACCAGGCGGTCGTGCTGCCCAGCGCGCAGGCGGCGGCCAGGGCCAGGGCGGTGTAACGCATCTTCATCGCTTGTCTCCTTCTAGCGGTCGATGATCGGGAGTGAATCGCGCTGCCCCGCGTTGCGGTTGAGGTCACCACGGCCCCGGGGCAGCGCCGGGCCGGATACCGAAGAATGCTCAGCCCTTGCGCATCACCAGCGCCAGCACGCCCATCGACAGCACAAAGCTGATCCACACGCTGGGCTCGCTCTCCAGCGACAGCCACTCGGCGAGCTGGCCCGCCAGCCCGACGAAGGCCAGGTTGATGTAGGCCGCGCTCAGCAGCCCGATGAACAGCCGGTCGCCGCGCGTGGTGGCGATCGGCAAAAAGCCCTTGCGCAGCACCGTGGGCGACTTGATCTCCCACACCGTCATGCCCACCAGCATCAGCACGATGCAGCTGAAGAACACCGCCACCGGTGTCGTCCAGACCATCCAATCAAACATCTCTCGTCTCCTAGTCGATCAGACTGCCGCAGTGCAGCCACCCAACCCGGTGCCGTCGCGGATCCGGCTCTGCCGGTCCGCAGACGGCGCCCCCTGGGGGGGCGACTCGGCAGGTGGACCGTCCAGTGGACGGTCCACGCCGAGAAGCGCCGCCAGGCCGCTTCGGGGGGGTCTCATACTCTCCCCATCGCAAAGCCTTTGGCGATGTAGTGGCGCACGAACCAGATCACGATCGCGCCCGGCACGATGGTCAGCACGCCCGCCGCGGCCAGCGTGGCCCAGTCCATGCCGCTGGCACTGACGGTGCGCGTCATCGTGGCGACGATGGGCTTGGCGTTGACGCTGGTCAGCGTGCGCGCCAGCAGCAGCTCGACCCAGCTGAACATGAAGCAGAAGAAGGCCGCCACGCCCACGCCGGCCTTGATCAGCGGCAGGAAGACCTGCACGAAAAAGCGCGGGAAGCTGTAGCCGTCGATGTAGGCGGTCTCGTCGATCTCGCGCGGGATGCCGCTCATGAAACCTTCCAGGATCCACACCGCCAGCGGCACGTTGAACAGCAGGTGGGCCAGCGCCACCGCGATGTGCGTGTCCATCAGCCCCACCGTGGTGTAGAGCTGGAAGAAGGGCAGCAGGAACACCGCCGGCGGCGTCATGCGGTTGGTCAGCAGCCAGAAGAAGACATGCTTGTCACCCAGGAAGCTGTAGCGGCTGAAGGCATAGGCGGCAGGCAGCGCCACGGTGATCGAGATCACCGTGTTGATGCCCACGTAGATCAGGCTGTTGATGTAGCCCGAGTACCAGCTCTCGTCGGTGAAGATGGTGCGGTAGTTGGCCCAGGTGAAGGTCTGCGGCCACAGGCTGAAGCTCGAGAGGATCTCCTCGTTGGTCTTGAAGCTCATGTTGACCATCCAGTAGATGGGCAGCAGCGCAAAGACCATGTAGGCCAGCAGGAACAGCGTGCGCTTCTTGAAGCGAGTCTCGTTCACGACCGCACCTCCTGTCCCTGGTTCTGGGCCTGACCCAGCCGCTGCATCCAGTTGTAGAGGATGAAGCACAGCAGCAGGATGATCAGGAAGTAGATCAGCGAGAAGGCCGCGGCCGGTCCCAGGTCGAACTGGCCCACCGCCTTCTGCGTCAGGTACTGCGACAGGAAGGTGGTGGCGTTGCCGGGGCCGCCGCCGGTGAGCACGAAGGGCTCGGTGTAGATCATGAAGCTGTCCATGAAGCGCAGCAGCACCGCGATCATCAGCACGCCGCGCATCTTGGGCAGCTGGATGTAGCGGAACACCGCCAGCCGGCTGGCGCCGTCGATGCGCGCGGCCTGGTAGTAGGCGTCGGGGATGGATCGCAGGCCGGCGTAGGCCAGCAGCGCCACCAGCGGCGTCCAGTGCCACACGTCCATCAGCAGCACGGTCAGCCAGGCCTGTGTGGCGTCGCCGGTGTAGCTGTACTCGATGCCCAGCCCCTCCAGCGTGTGGCCCAGCAGGCCGATGTCGGCGCGGCCGAAGATCTGCCAGATCGTGCCCACCACGTTCCAGGGAATCAGCAGCGACAGGGCGACCACCACCAGCGTGGCCGAGGCCGCCCAGCCGGCGGCCGGCATGCACAGCGCCAGCGCAATGCCCAGCGGGATCTCGACCAGCAGCACCGCGCTGGAGAAGCGCAGCTGATTCCACAGCGCGGCGTGCAGGTCCTCGTCGCGCATCACCGCGGCAAACCATTCGGTGCCCACGAAGACGCGGCGCTCGGGGCTGATGATGTCCTGCACCGAGTAGTTCACCACCGTCATCAGCGGCAGGATGGCCGAGAAGGCCACGCACAGGAAGACCGGCAGGATCAGGAACCAGGCCTTCTGGTTGACGGGCTTGGTCGTCACGGGATGAGCTCCTCGTCGCGGTAGAAGCAGCTGTGCGCGCCCAGCACCTGCAGGCCCACGTCGTCGCCGGTGGCGGGCGGCACGGCCTCGGGCGACAGGCGCGCCTTCAGGGCCTGGCCGGCGGCGTCCAGCGTGACCAGCTGGTAGGTGCCGATGTCCTGCACCTGGCGCACCTGGGCCGGCAGCGTGCCGGGCGTGCCGGCCGGCGCCAGGGCCAGGTAC
>JAFLDI010000212.1 GCA_017302485.1 Burkholderiales bacterium
GACTCAGCCCCTGCTGGCGCAGCGCTGCCAGCGTCACTCGATCTTCAGGTTGCAGTTGTCGGTATCTCGTCGTCATCCTCACACCTTACCGGTTGGCGAGGTGTTGCACTTCAGACTTGAGAACGCCGTGCACACATTCCGGCAGCGTCCGAGGCTACTCACGATGACAGCCGACGAGCGTCGTTCTTCAGGGGGAAGTGTGTCCTCCGCACCCGGCCCCGACACAAGCACTTGCACTGGTCGATACCTTGAGGAAAGCCCTGACCTCCGCCTGACCCAGCTTTAACGCCATCGCCTTGTCAATTTCACCCATCCCGGGCACAGTTGCCGCAGGGAAATGCCGCCCTTGCCGAGGGGACTAGTCCGCAAAAGACCATAGCCCATCATGGCGACCGCGAGGCTTGGCGGAGCCCTCAAGGCAATGGTGTCGACCACGCTATGGAGACAGCCAGCTTGGCAACGCAGCAAAACTTTCGCCCAATATCGACGTTTGACATCGGAATCATGCCCCTGCGAGTTCTCACTGGCCTGACAGTGGCCCTTCTGGCTGCGGCAGGTCTCACGATTCGACTCCTGGACCCTGAACGGCTGTCAGCGCTCGGTGGAATTCTGTCTGGCATTGGCAGCATCTTGGCTGTCCTTTGGTTCTCCGCTGGCCTCAACTACCAAGCGCGCCAACTGCGCGAACAGCAGCAACAGTTTGCAGCCCAGTTTGCTTTCCTACGTGAGAGCAGTCGCCGTGATGCCCTTCTATTGGCACAAGGAATCTTGGAGAAGGCCGAAGCGAAGGCACTTGCAAACTTCGAACCAGGGACGACCATGGCCGACCTACCGGCCAAGTACATCGGCTTGGTCGAACTCAAGCCAATCCTTGAGTCCACCAACCCGCGCGCAGTACTCGATGCGTTCCAGCCCTACATGAAGAAAGAAGGCGCGGCGATTGCCCTGCTACAAGGTATTAAATCCGCAGCAGAGGTCTACCTTCGCAGCGTCGGAGCGAATGACATTGACTACTCCAAAGCGCCGGAGGAGTTCTACTTCGTATATAGCCCACGCTTTGCAAACGAGGCCTTCTTCAACACCGTTGCTGGCAGCGCAACGATCCACTCCGAGATCATGCTGAGGTTCAAACCTGCGCGCGACGCAGCACTCATCGCATACTTTGCTGCAACCGCTAAGATGATCAGTCGAGACGTCATAAAGATGGAAAAACTCAAAGAGGACATGCAGAAGCATGTTGCAGCAGGCTATCCACTCCCCGCCGTCGCGACCGATGTCTAGCCGCTTCGAGAAGACGTATCCCGACAAGTCGGGTCCCGCCTCTTATGCCAATCGTCGGGCGTCACGACGCACGGGACAGGGAAGAACATGAACGCAGAAAACTCTGACGGGTTGGCTGTGAGCCAGAGCCCGAAAGCCAAACCTTCGAATGGCGAACATCGGCTTGAATTAATCAAGGTGATCTTGGAATTCTTGAGTCGATGCTTCTATCCAGCAATCGTACTACTCGTAATTTTCCTTCTATATCCAGCCATAGGCGCCATCGACTTGAAGGGTCTAGTGGCCCGACTTCAGAGTGCGAAGGCAGGCGGATATGAGTTCGAATTTAGCGAAGCACTAAAGGCTGAAGGGAATCAAACTGCGGAATTAAATGGCACTATCGAGCAGCTGAAACTGAGAATTGGAGAGTTAACCCAAGATGTATCCGCCCTCAAGAAGGCAATCCCAACTGCAACGCCAACGCCGGATCAAATTGCCAAGAGAGAGGCTAAAGAAGCTCAGTTCTCAAAGAACGCAGATTATTCTATATTGGTCTTCTACAAACCCCATCAAAGGGAAGTTGCGACTCAACTTACGAAGAAACTTTTGTCGTTAGGCTTCAAATCATCCGCCACGCCAACAGACTTAAAGGAAGCCATCAAGCAATTTGACGAGGACACGGCTTGGGTAGTCTATTCCGAGAAAGGCAAAGAAAAACTTGGAGCATTGAAATCCGTACTTCCGGAAACAACTGGGCGCATCAACTTCGTATATCGAGAAGAGCCCTACAATCTACGAAGCGGCGATGTGCAGATATTACTGTTCTAGAGAAACTTTCGCTTCTCTATGGCTAATTCCAACAAGTGCCTGCAATGGGGCGCCCTTGCCTTCGGCGAGGTAAACCCTGAAACATAGCATTGGACCCAAAAGAACAGCATGCGCATCGTCCGCCGCACCGAAATCCATGGGAGCATACTGCCTTCCGCCATGGGTGCAATAGACGGGATCCCCCCGCAGTACTTGCACCACGAGAAACATCAGCTTCTACACCCCAAGTCGGCATACGGCACCTCCATTCGACTACTCACCGCCCAATGGACAAGGACCCTCGACGACTTGTCCACTCTTCGAATTCGATATTCCACAAACCAGGATGACATGTTCTTGATGGATGTCGCCACTTCGTACTCCGTCCTACTTCACAAACTCAACGAACACTTCGACGCTTGCTACGCCGTTTTGCGCTCGCTGAGCCCCACTCTTGAAAGCAAACCGACCTTAGTCCACTCGCGGTATCTGGACCGTGTTAAGTTGATCGGGTGGAAGCAATTCAGGGAAGCCACTCGAAACTATCGTGAATCCCACATTGGAATGATCGTCAATGCGCTTAAGCACTCCCAAGGCGAACTCTGCCCCCTCTACTTTCACTCGCAAGACGAGTTCCGGCCGGGCTACTTCCTGCGCGGGCTACTTCCAGGCGGAATTCGGGGGCCTGACCCCAGGCTTCACCGTGGTGGAAACACCGCGATCTCCTTCAGCCGCGACATGCTCATCCACCTATGGTGGATATACAGAACATCGGACCTACTGGTAGCCAGCGTCGCTGCCTACCTTGACGCCACATATAAGCACAAGCTGACACCACATTTGACAGAAATTCAAGAGGCCAACTGGTCCAGCGTGGTTCAACGTTGCGCTTCCCTGAGCCCAGAGTTCTTCCCTGACGAATGGACGCTACCTTACCCGCGGGCGATCTATAGGCAAATGCCCGAGGAGCTGTCGATCGAATTCCCCTCCAACGCAGGCGCACACAAGATGCGTGGCGAAGTGCAAGTGAGGACGCTTACCACCGTCGATGGCACCTACCCCAAAGAAAAGGTTCCATACATGGGTAGAGACGCCGTGGAGGACAACGTTTCCATTCAGCGCCGAGCTTAGGAAAGGTCTTCACGGAGCCCGCCCGTGCATAGCAATGCCCTGAACCGATGGGAAGGTTGTACCGATACCCACATATTCGCACCATTCGACCGTCCTCGGGCCGCGGAAACTCAAGCGGCCAGGTGCATTGGCCGGGCGGGACATGCTCTCATACCGCTACTCCTAGCCTGCTCACCTTCTTCGAGCCCGTCTTTACTGAAGGACGCCCCGCTCATGGATGCCCCGCAATCACCTCCGCCACCGCCGCCGTCAACCGCGTCCCATACCCCATGTGCAGAAACTCATTCGGCCCATGCGCATTGCTCTTGGGCCCCAGCACGCCGCAGACCATCATCTGCGCCGCCGGGAAGCCCTGTTGCAGCAGGTTCATCAGCGGGATGGTGCCGCCCTGGCCGATGAAGCCCAGCGGGGCGCCGAAGTGGCGGCGGGAGGCGCGGTCCATCGACTGCTCCAGCCACGGCGCCAGTGACGGCGCGTTCCAGCCGGTGGCGCCCCAGTTGTCCATACGGCCGTCGGGCTCGAAGGTGACCTTGGCGTTGTAGGGCGCGTTGTCTTCCAGCAGCGCTTTCAGCGCCACGGCGGCCTCGTGGCCGGGCACCAGCGGGGGCAGGCGCAGGCTCAGCTTGAAGGCGGTGTAGGGGCGCAGCACGTTGCCGGCGTTGGCCAGCGCCGGCATGCCGTCCACGCCGGTGATGCTGAGCGTGGGGCGCCAGGTGCGGTTGAGCAGCGCTTCGACCGGGTCGGTGGTGGTGGGCAGGGTGAAGCCGCCGTCGGCGCCGCAGGCCCAGGGGTAGCGCTTCCACACCTCGTCGCCCAGGATGTCGGCGGTGGCGCGGGCCTGCGCGATGCGGTCGGCCGGGATCTCGCAGTGGAAGGCGGCGGGCAGCAGGCGGCCGCTGTTCGCCTCTTCCAGGCGGTCGAGCACCATGCGCATGATGCGGAAGGTGGAGGGCACCAGGCCACTGGCGTCGCCGGAGTGGATGCCCTCGGTGAGGATCTCCACCTTCAGCGTGCCGGTGATGTTGCCGCGCAGGCTGGAGGTCAGCCACAGCTGGTCGTAGTTGCCGGCGCCCGAGTCCAGGCAGACCACCAGGCTGACGTCGCCCAGGCGGCCCTTCAGGGCGTCCAGGTAGGCGGGCAGGTCGTATGAGCCCGATTCCTCGCAGGTCTCGATCAGGCCGACGATGCGCGGGTGCGGCACGCCTTGCGCCTTCAGCGCCTCGATGGCGCTGATGCTGGCGTAGATGGCGTAGCCGTCGTCGGCGCCACCGCGGCCGTAGAGCTTGCCGTCCTCGATCTTGGGCGTCCAGGGGCCCAGGTCGGAGCGCCAGCCGCTGAACTCGGGCTGCTTGTCCAGGTGGCCGTACATCAGCACCGTTTGCGTGCTGCCGGGCTTGGTGGCGTCCAGCTCGAAGAAGATGACCGGCGTGCGGCCGTCCAGGCGCAGCACCTCCAGCCGCAGGCCGGGCACCTTGCGCGACTCCACCCAGGTGGCGGCGTCGCGCACCACGCGGTCGATCAGGCCGTGGGCCGACCAGTCGGCGTCGAACATCGGGCTCTTGGCCGGCACGGCGATGTAGTCGATGAGCTGCGGCACGATGCGCTCGCGCCAGGCGGTGTCGACAAACTCGCCCAGTTGCGCGGGATCAAGCGGGGGCAGGGTCTCGGGAGCGTTCATGCGAAGAAAACCTTGGTCGTCGGCGACCACGCGATTGTGCGCCGTGCCGGCTGCACTATGCTTGCCGTGACAGCGTCGCGAGGAGGGTTCATGGCGTTCGACAACAGCACCCGCCGCCACTGGCTGGCCCGCCTGGCCGCCGGCGGATGCGCTGCCGCCGGCTGGACGGCCGTGCGGGCCCAGTCCGCACCGGGGGTGACGCCCTCACAGGTCCTGATCGGCCAGGTGCTGTCGATGCAGGCCGGCCGCAACGACCACGGCGTGGCCACGCGCCAGGGCGTGGAAGCCGCGGTGCGCCGCGTCAATGCCGAGGGCGGGATCCTGGGCCGGCAACTGGTGATCCGGGTGGCCGACGATGACGCCAAGGCCGACCAGGCCGAGGCCCTGGCGCACCAGCTGGTGTCCGACGGCGTGTTCATGCTGTTCGGCTCGATCGAGGGCGGGCCCAGCAATGCGGTGATGAAGGCCGCCAACGCCAAGAACGTGCCCTTCTTTGCGCCGATGGCTGGCTCGCCCACGCTGCGCCGGCCGCTGCAGCCGCTGGTGTTTCCGGTGCGGGCCGAGCACCGCGACGAGTTCCGCGCGCTGCTGTCCCACGGCCACAGCCTGGGCATGCGCCGCACGGCCTTCCTGCAGTCGGACACCGAGGTGGGGCGCCTGCACCTGGCCAATGTGCAGCGCGCCTGCGCCGACCTGGGCATGCCGCCCCCGCTGGCCCTGCCGGTGGGCAGCGAGCTGAGCGATGCGCAGCTGGATGCGATGGTGGCCAGCCTGCGCGAGGCGCGCACCGAGCTGCTCTTCAACCACGGCTCGATCGGCCTGTACGAGCGCCTGATCCGCCGCCTGCGGCAGGCGGGCCTGGCGCTGGCCTGCTATGGCGTCAACTCGGGCTCGGCGCAGCTGGTCAAGCGCCTGGGCGACCTGGCGCACGGCATGCTGTTCACGCAGGTGGTGCCCTCGCCCTGGGAGCGCAAGACCGCGCTCACCCGCGAGTACCAGGTCGACTTCCGCGCCGCCTTCCCGGACCCCGAGTTCTCGTACGGCAGCCTGGAGGGCTACCTCAGCACCCGCGCGCTGGCCGAGGCGCTGCGCCGCTGTGGCCGCGACCTCAGCCGGGCCACCTTGGTGCGCACGCTGGAGACCGCGGCCTTCGAGGTGGCCGGCTTCAAGCTGCGCTACACGCGCGAAGAGCGCATCGGCTCGAGCTTCGTGGACACCGCGCTGGTCACCCGCGATGGCCGGTTCAGGCACTGAAGGCCCTCAGATGCCCGGCGGATGGCGCGCGTCCAGCCAGGCCAGCAAGTCGGCCAGCACCTCGG
>JAFLDI010000213.1 GCA_017302485.1 Burkholderiales bacterium
AACTACATCGCCCAGCCCACGCTGAGCCTGTCGACCTGGCCCACCTTCGTGGAGAGCGGCATCGCACCGCGCCACATCGACCTGCGCCCCTTCGTGCTGTCGGGCACCGAGGTGCAGATGGTCCCTGGTGGCCTGACCCGCGTGGCCCTCAAGGAGGGTTCGCTGGTGGTCAACAGCAGCCAGGGCGGCGGCACCAAGGACACCTGGGTGCTTGAAAACTGACCCCCGATCGGCCCCTTCAGGAAACAAGAACATGCTCTCTCGTACCGCCGATCACCTGTTCTGGATGTCCCGCTACATGGAGCGGGCCGAGAACACGGCACGGATGCTCGATGTCAACTACCAGACCTCGCTGCTGCCGCAGTCCAGCGACACCGCCGAGCAGGGTTGGCGCGGCCTGCTGTCGATCTCCGAGCTGACGCAGGACTACCAGGCCCGCTACGGCGCGATCGACCCGGCCCGGGTGCAGGACTTCATGGTGCGCGACGAGCGCAACGCTTCGTCCATCCTGTGCTGCCTGCGTGCTGCCCGCGAGAACGCCCGCGCGATCCGCGGCACGCTGACCACCGAGGTCTGGGAGACCACCAACCAGACCTGGCTGGAGTTCAACCGCCTGCTGAAGGACGGCCTGCTGGCGCGCGATCCGTCGGCGCTGTTCGAGTGGGTCAAGTTCCGCTCGCACCTCTCGCGCGGCGTGACCGTGGGCACGATGTTGCAGGACGAGGCCTTCAACTTCATCCGCATCGGCTCCTTCCTGGAGCGTGGCGACAACACGGCCCGACTGCTGGACGTCAAGTTTCATGCGCTGCAGGGCCACCCGGCCAGCGATGCCGGCCCGCGCGGCGGCGAGCAGGACTTCTACCACTGGTCTGCGATCCTGCGCTCGGTCTCGGCCTTCGAGATCTACCGCAAGGTCTACCGCAACGTGATCGAGCCGCCCAAGGTGGCCGAGCTGTTGATCCTGCGTGCCGACATGCCGCGCTCGCTGGCCCATTGCACCGGCCAGGTGCTGCGCAATCTCAAGCGCGTGGCCAACCAGCAGTCGGCCGAAACGCTGCGCCTGGCCGGCCGGCTGGCCAGCGACCTCGAGTACGCACGCATTGAAGAGATCCTCGAGACCGGGCTGCATGCCTTCCTGAGCCAGTACCTGGACCGCGTGGGCGACCTGGGTGCCGGCATCAGCCGCGATTTCCTGGTGCCGTCCTGAGCGTCACGACCTGATCACCGTCGGCGGCGATCCTCGGGGAGCCTCGTTCTCCCGAGGCGCGCGGCCGCCGGCCCGCGATTCGATTTCCAGCAAGGAACGCCCGTGTCCATCCACGTCGCCCTCAAGCACGTCACCCACTACCGCTACGACCGTCGCGTGGGGCTGTCGCCGCAGATCGTGCGCCTCCGCCCGGCGCCGCACTGCCGTACGCCCATCCTGTCTTACTCGATGCAGATCGAGCCCACCGGCCACTTCATCAACTGGCAGCAGGACGCCTTCGCCAACTACATGGCACGCCTGGTCTTTCCCGACAAGACCACCGAGTTCAAGGTCACCATCGACCTGGTGGCCGAGATGTCGGTCTACAACCCCTTCGACTTCTTCCTGGAGCCTGAGGCCGAGCACGTCCCGTTTGCCTACGCCGACAGCCTGCGCGCCGAACTGGCCCCCTACCTGATCGCCGATCCGCTGACGCCCAGGTTGGCCGCGCTGCTGGCCAGCATCCCCACCGAGAAGACCCGCACGATCGACTTCCTGGTGGGTCTGAACCAGCGCCTGCAGCACGACATCGCCTACACCATCCGCATGGAGCCCGGCGTGCAGACGCCGGAGGAGACGCTGACCAAGGGCAGCGGGTCCTGCCGGGACACCGGCTGGCTGCTGGTGCAGTTGCTGCGCCACCTGGGCCTGGCGGCTCGCTTTGTCTCGGGCTACCTGATCCAGCTGGCCCCCGACGTCAAGGCGCTCGATGGCCCCAGCGGCACCGAGGTTGACTTCACCGACCTGCATGCCTGGTGCGAGGTTTACCTGCCGGGCGCCGGCTGGATCGGCCTGGATCCCACATCGGGTCTGCTCGCTGGCGAGGGCCACATCCCGCTGGCCTGCACGCCGCAGCCCAGCAGTGCGGCGCCGATCAGCGGCGCGGTGGACGAGAGCGAGGTCAGCTTTGGCCACGAGATGGCGATCACCCGCATCTGGGAGTCGCCGCGCGTCACCAAGCCCTACACCGAGGAACAGTGGCAGCGCGTGCTGCACCTGGGCGAGCAGGTCGATGCCGAGCTGCAGGCCGGCGATGTGCGCCTGACCATGGGCGGCGAGCCCACCTTCGTCTCGGTCGACGACCGCGACGGCGCCGAGTGGAACACCGATGCGCTGGGCCCCACCAAGCGCCTCTATGCCCAGGACCTGGTGCAGCGGCTGCGCGCCGAGTACGGCCAGGGCGGCTTCCTGCATTTCGGCCAGGGCAAGTGGTACCCGGGTGAGCAGTTGCCGCGCTGGGCGCTGTCGATCTGCTGGCGCGCTGACGGCCAGCCGTGCTGGCACGACCCCTCGCTGTTCGCCGACGAGCGCGAGGCGCATGCCTATACCAGTGCCGATGCGCAGCGCTTTCTGCAGGCCCTGACCACCCGCCTGGGCCTGAGCGCCGACTACATCCAGACCGGCTTTGAGGACACCTGGTACTACCTGTGGCGCGAGCGCCGACTGCCGGTCAACGTCGATCCGTTCGACGCCCGCCTCGATGACGAACAGGAACGCCTGCGCCTGCGCCGTGTCTTCGACCAGGGCCTGGAGCATCCGGTGGGCTATGTGCTGCCGATCAAGGTCGATGAGACCCCAGGCCTGTCGGGCCCGCGCTGGGTCACCGGCCCCTGGTTCTTCCGCGACGAACGCATGTACCTGATCCCGGGCGACTCGCCGATGGGCTATCGCCTGCCGCTGGACTCACTGCCCTGGGTCGGCCCATCCGACTACCCCTTTCTGCATGAGCACGACCCCTTCGCGCCGCGTGACGCGCTGCCGGCTGTCGGCCGCCTGAAGACGCAGTTCGCCGGCGCGGTGGGTGGCGACCATGGCTATGCCTCGCACCGCGTGGGTGGCGGCTTTGCCGAAGGCGGCACGGTGGCGCTGCAGGTGGCGGATCTGGACGGGGCTGAGCACACCGGCCCGGCTGGGTCATCGCTCGCGTTGCCTGCCACCATGGCCGCCCGCGTCAGCGGTGAGCTGGCCGTCGACACAGCCCAGGTGCCGCTGGATCAGCGACCCGAGCGATTCCAGAACGCGCATTGGATCACCCGCACCGCGTTGTGTGTCGAGGTGCGAGATCCGCGCCGTGCCAACGGCCCCAAGGCGGAGATGGTGGGCCAGGCCAGCGGTGTGATGTATGTCTTCATGCCGCCGCTGCAGCGCCTGGAGGACTACCTGGCACTGCTCGAAGCCATCGAGGCCACGGCGGTGGAGCAGGGCGTCAAGCTGGTGCTCGAAGGCTACCCGCCGCCGCGCGACCCCCGCCTGAAGCTGCTGCAGGTCACGCCCGACCCGGGCGTCATCGAGGTCAACATCCATCCGGCCCACCACTGGGGCGAGGTGGTGCAGCACACCGAGTTCCTCTACGACGCCGCCTGGCGCTCGCGCCTGTCCACCGAGAAGTTCATGCTCGATGGCCGCCACACCGGCACCGGTGGCGGCAACCACATCGTGCTGGGCGGAGCCACACCGGCGGATTCGCCTTTCCTGCGCCGGCCGGACCTGCTGGCATCGCTGCTGGCCTACTGGCACAACCACCCGTCGCTGAGCTACCTGTTCAGCGGCCTGTTCATCGGCCCGACCAGCCAGGCGCCGCGTGTGGACGAGGCGCGCAACGACCAATTGCGCGAGCTGGAGATCGCACTGGGCGAGATCGAACGCAACAAGGCCCTGTATGGTCAGGACATGCCGCCCTGGCTGGTCGACCGCACCCTGCGCAATGTGCTGGTCGACGTCACTGGCAACACGCACCGCAGCGAGTTCTGCATCGACAAGCTCTACTCGCCCGACAGCAGTACAGGCCGCCTGGGCCTGCTGGAGCTGCGGGCTTTCGAGATGCCGCCGCATGCGCGCATGAGCATCGTGCAGCAACTGCTGCTGCGCGCGCTGATCGCCCGCTTCTGGACCACACCCTACCGTGCGCCGCTGGTGCGCTGGGGCACCGAGCTGCACGACCGCTTCCTGCTGCCGGCCTTCGTGCAGATGGACTTCGCCGATGTGCTCGAAGAGATGCAACTGGCTGGCTACGCGATGGAGCCCGGCTGGTTTGCGCCGCACTTCGAGTTCCGCTTTCCCAAGATCGGCGAGTTCGCCGCGCGTGGCGTGCACATCACTGTGCGCAGCGCGCTCGAACCCTGGCACGTCATGGGCGAAGAGGGCGCCGCCGGTGGCACGGTGCGCTATGTTGACTCTTCACTGGAGCGGCTGGAGCTGCGAGTCAGCGGTCTGGTCGATCCGCGCCATCGCGTCACCGTCAACGGCGTCGCGGTCGACCTGCAGCCCACTGGCCGCGCCGGCGAGTTCGTGGCCGGCGTTCGCTACCGCGCCTGGCAGCCGCCGTCGGCGCTGCATCCCACCATCGGTGTCCACGCACCACTGACGGTGGACCTGATCGACACCTGGATGCGCCGTTCGCTGGGTGGCTGCCAGTACCATGTGGCCCACCCGGGCGGCCGCAACTACGTGACCTTCCCGGTCAACGCCTACGAAGCCGAGAGCCGCCGCCTGGCGCGCTTCTTCGCGATGGGTCACACGCCGGGGCAGGTCGATGCACCGGCTCCGGTGCGCAGCCTGGAGTTCCCGTTCACCCTGGACCTGCGGCGCGCAGGTCGTTGAGCACCCCAGGGGAAGAGCCAGTCCGGGACGGACACCAGGCAAGGCATCATTGGGGCATGCAGCCGCAGCAACCCAGCCTCCTGCCTGACGCCACCGTGGACCCGGTGGCGCTGGCGCTGGCCGCCGCGGTGCGCGGCCGCGACGGCCACTTCAACGAACTGCTGGGGCGGCTGGCCGAGGCGGGGGCGCCGCTGGTGGGGATGGCGCCGTTGTGGCGCGACTTCTTCACTGCGATCGGCCAGGAGGGGTGGTCCGATCTGCCGGCCCGCCAGGCGCGCATCCAGCGTCGCGTGCTGGAGGATGGAGCCACCTACAACGTCTATGCCGACGGCGCCCAGAGCCAGCGCGCCTGGCCGCTGGAATCCCTGCCGATGCTGATCGGCCCCGGAGACTGGAGCCAGATCGAGCGCGGCGTGGCGCAGCGGGCCCGCCTGCTGGACACGGTCCTGCGCGATGCCTACGGGGCGCGGCACTTGCTGGAAGAAGGCCTGCTGCCGGCTTCGCTGGTGCTGGGCCACCCACAATACCTGCGGCCCATGCACGGCTGTCGGCCCGCTGGCGACGTGTTCCTGCATGTGGCCGCCTTCGATCTGGTGCGCGGTCCCGAGGGCCGCTGGTGGGTGGCGGCGCAGCGCACCCAGGCCCCCTCGGGGCTGGGCTACCTGCTGGAAAACCGGCTGATCGTGGGTCAGCAGTTTCCCGTGGCATTTCGCGCCTTGCGCGTGCAGCGGCTGGCCTCCAGCTTCCTGGCCATGCTGCAGGGTCTGATGCGCCTGTCGCCGGCCGGCGAGCGCTCGCGTGTGGTTCTGCTGACGCCGGGGCCTGCCAGCGAGACCTACTTCGAGCAGGTCTTCCTGGCGCGCTACCTGGGCATCGCCCTGGTCGAGGGCGCCGACCTGACAGTGCGCGCCAACCGGGTCTACCTGAAGACCCTGCATGGGCTGGAGCGGGTCCATGTGGTGCTGCGCCGGGTCGACGACGAGTACCTCGATCCGCTGGAGTTGCGTCCTGATTCGGCGCTGGGCGTGGCCGGCCTGTTGCAGGCCTTGCGCGCCGGCGAAGTGGTGGTGGCCAATGCGCCGGGCGCCGGCTGGCTCGAAAGCCCCGGGCTGGCCGCCTTCTGGCCAGCGGTGGCCGAGCGCTTGCTGGGTGAGCCGCTGGCGCTGCCGGCGGTGACCACCTGGTGGTGCGGCGAGGAAGCAGTCTGGCGTGGCCACCGCGACCGGCTGGAGGAGTTCATCGCGGTCCCCACCTTTGCCGCCGGACCGGGCCGGCCCGGTCTGGTGCCGCAACGCGTTTCC